>DATEAK010000231.1:0-2502 GCA_035288405.1 bacterium
CCCGGGGGGCGGCAGAAGCGGGGCGTGACCCTGCCGCATCGAGATCATGGCTGCGGGCATGATCTGCGTAGACGACGATGGGGAGAAAGCCCGCAAAATCGTGCGCCGGCGAATGGCCAATCGGGCCCATCACAATTTCCGGTTCACGATGACGACGGTTCCGCCTGAGGAGATCGCCGGCGTGCAGCGCTTCATGAACGCGTTCGACATTACGCGGCCACTGGAAGAGCGCGTGGACCCGGACCTGATCACCGACTATCTCCTGCAGCGCTTCTCCATTGCGGGCACGCCGCAGGAATGCATCTCGCGGGTGAGGGAGTTGGAGGCGGCCGGCGTTCGGCGGCTCATGGTGACTCCTCCGGATACAATTTATAACCAGGTGATGGAAGCTTGGGCAAAGCAAGTCATGGTCCACTTTCCAAAAACCTGAGACACGATCCTCTTGTGACAACACAACGAAAAGAAAGGACCATCATGCCGCGCAAAAGAAATCAGGGACAAAGCAGATTCCGGGCTTACACGGGGAAAAGCACACGACGGACCTTGGGGATTCTAGCCGTCCTGGCACTTATCCTCGCACAATCTTTCTTGCAACCCCAAGGAGAAGCCGCCTCTCTCAATGAAGTCAGCGCGGCAGCTAAGAAAGAAGGGACCATCGACTTCTACGCGTCTTCAACTCTCACCCCGCAGGGCGCCAAAGCCCTGGAGGAAGCCTTCAACAAGAAGTACGGAGTCGGCATCACCGTGCGCTTTACCGGGGCCGGTTCCATGATCCGGGACGTCGCCAGAGTCGTTACGGAGCTCTCCACGGGAGCCAGGCCTACCTGGGACCTGATGCTCGTTACCGACGCGCACTATGCCACCCTGATCGGGAACGACGCCGTCGAAACATTCGACTATCCCAGGACCTTCGGACTTGATCCCAAGGTCCTCTTCTTTGATGGGAAAGCGATCGCTTTTGCCACCCAGTTTGTGGCCCCCGCTTACAACACGAAGCTCCTCAAACCTGCCGATGCTCCCAAGACCTGGAACGACCTTCTGAACCCGAAATGGAAGGGGAAGATGGGGATCTCCACCGCCACCCACCACTGGGCGCGCCTGGCCCAGGAGTGGGGAGAAAAAAAGACGGACGAGTTCGTCAAAAAGCTCATGGAGCTAAACCCGTCCCGGGGAAATGTGGGAACGGTTTACACCCGTCTGGAACTCGGGGAAACTCTCGTAGCCGCCTCCATGAGCGACAGCTTTGTCAATGAAGCCAAGGAGAAAGGGGCTCCCGTTGCCTTCATCGAAAATCCCGACCCGATCGTTGCCGGCCAGTACATGGCCGCTGCGCTCAAGGGAGCCGCACATCCTAACGCGGCCCGCCTCATGGCCTATTTCCTGATCACACCCGAGGCGCAAAAGCTCTGGGAAAAGTATCAAGGGCAGACTTCCATGTTCATTCCCGGGACTCCGGCCTTCGCATTTGCCCAGAAGCACAGGGTTCTTGTCGCCACCGACAAATTCGCCCGGGAGAAACTCGACGAGCTCACGGAAAAGTACGGCAAGATGATCGGTTTGAGATAATGAAAGAGGCTATTTTCCCTGCAGGTAGTCACCGAGTTGAAAGCGGGTGTGCTCGTCCTCGTGGCAGTAAATGCACAGGTTTTCCCAGTTACTGCCGTCCGGTGGATTATTCAGATGGTTCCCGTCTTTGTGGTGAACCGTAAGCAGATGGAGGGTTGAGGCGTCAAACTCCCGGCAGCACTTGGCGCAGATCCAGCCGTGGATGGAAAGAGAGCGCTCCCGGTAGTCTTCCTTCCGGGCCGCCTTGGCCTTGAGCTCCGCGATGAACTTCTCCATCTCACCTTCGCTCATCAGCGAGGGCGAAGAAACCGGGCGGCCTCCTCGCTTCTTGGGGACAAATCTCCTTGCTGCCATCTCTTGCAAACCTCCATTCGGAAAAGTCGCTCTGATTAAACCACAGCTTCGCATCTCCCTTACGGCGTAAGAATGGAGAGAAACTTCACACTATTGACCACTTCCCAGAAGAGAGTTTCCTGTCGGGCTTTCTCTTCCGGATATATGGTCTGCCCGATCCGGAAGCTTACTCGGGCGGGGCCCTCCGAATAGGGGGCCGTGAACTGACAAAACACGTCGTTTTGCAGAACGCCCCGGTCGCTCGTGGTGGCGAGATGCAAGCAGGAAAACCGGTCCACGGTAACCTTCCGCTTGGCCGTAATCTGTATTTGCGATCCGCGGAACGCGTATTCAGCCTCATCCTCCAATGTGCCGCGGGATTTTGATAGAACCACATAAATCGAACCCCGTCCTATCCCGCCCGCTGGAGCAATCACCACATCCTCTCTGCCGCCCTGCTTGATAACCGACCATGCTTGCGGCACCCGAAGCTGGTACAAACCAGACCGCGATTCATAGACGCTCTGAGCCCAGGCATTCGTGGCAAGAAGCACACTCGACAAGAGATACCAGTGCATGAGCTTGCGCATCTCGATCTCCTTC
>DATEAK010000232.1:0-4635 GCA_035288405.1 bacterium
CGGGTGTGCCACCAGCGGAGTGCCCGCCGAGGGGCCGTCCCCGGTGAGGAGGTTGACCACACCGGGCGGAAAGACCTGAGCGAAGATCGTGCCGAGCTCAAGCTCGGCAAGGCAGGCCTGCTCGGCCGGCTTGAGAATTACCGTGTTGCCCGCCAGCACGGCTGGAGCCACCCGGCCGCAGGCAAACAGGAGAGAAGCATTCCAGGGGATGATTAGAGCGGCGATGCCATAGGGCTCACGAACCGTGTAGTTGAGGGTTTCCCCCGGCGTCGGGATGGTTTCTCCCTTGATCTCCCCCGCCAGTCCGGCATAGTAAGCCAGACGGTCGGCTGATCGTAAGATCAGACGTTGCTGAATCGTGATCGGGATGCCGTTGTCCATGGTGGCAATCTGAGCGATGGCCTCGGCCCGCTCCCGGAGTTGTGCGGCTGCCTGCAGTACGTAGTGGGCCCGTTCCCGTACGTCCCGTTTGCGCCACGACGGAAAAGCGTCCCGGGCTGCGGCTACGGTCCTGTCCACATCCCGGGCATTGGCGTTAGCCAGCCTGGCGATGGGCTGCCCGCTGGCTGGGTTGAATACTTCGATCGTTTGACCTGATTCGGAGGGCACCCATTCTCCCCCCACAAGCATTGTTCCTTCCTGCCACGTCATAAGAGATTTCAATCGGTCCTGCATTTTTATCTGCCTCCTCTGCCTGATCCGGGCATTTCAATTCTCTCCCCACAGGCTCCTAAGGAACCCGCTGTCCCGGAGTCTAGGGGGGCAGGGGGGAAGTAAATAGCGTCCTTATCTGATTTACTCTCTGGCTACGGCAGGGATTTCCGCCGCCATATTCTTGATTCGCCGTCGTTCCCAGAGAACAAGGGGAATCACAATGGCGGCACCAATAATATCCGAGATCCACCCGAGGGAGCCTCCCATGCCGATGGGGATCAAAAGCCCTATCCCTCCTATACCCATAAGACCTCGTTTTAAAATAGATATTTCCTGGAAAAGGAATCCTGTCAGGGCTGCACCCAAGACCCAGACACCGAAGGTTGCTGTGAGAAGCCCGATTAAGACGTGCAGGGCCGGCCCCTTGGCGATCAACACAGGAGAGAACACAAACAGAAACGGCACGATGTACGCAACGAGAGCCAGACGCATTGCCTCATAGCCCGAGCGCATGGGCTCGGCTCGAGCAATTGCAGCCGCGGCAAAAGTGGCCAGCGCCACGGGAGGGGTAATGGCCGAGAGACAGGCAAAATAAAAGATGAAGAGATGGGCTGCCAGAGGAAGAATGTCCAGGTTGACAAGAGCCGGGGCCACTAAGACGGCAACCAGCACGTAGGCGGCGGTGGTGGGCATCCCCATGCCGAGGATCAGACAAACCACTGCCGATAAGAGGAGCAGCAAGAAAACGCTTCCTTTGGCCATCTGGATCAAGGCGAAGGAGAGGTTAAAGCCCAGGCCTGAAATTCCCATAATCCCCATGATGAACCCTGCCGCCGCGAGAACAATGCAGATATCGAGAAGAGTTTTGCCGCTGTCTTCGAGAGTGGCGTACAGCCGCCTGAAAAAATTGTGGCGACCTTGCCTGTGCATTAGGATCAGCAGAAGGGTGAAAATTCCAGACAGCACTCCCGCCGTTGCCGGCGGGAGGGCGATGATCATGAGAGTGTAGATGAGGAAGAGTAGAGACAGGCTAAAATACCACCCTTCTTTCAGGACCTTACTGATCCTGGGCAAAGAATGGGCGGGGAGCCCCAGCCGTCCCTCCTTCCCGGCCTCGAAATCGAGTTGAACAAAAAGGGCAAAATAGTAGAGCAGCGCGGGAATAAAGGCGGCCAGGACCACCTCGGTATAGGAGATTTCCAGAAATTCGGCAATGAGAAAGGCGGCCACTCCCATCACCGGAGGCATGATCTGTCCTCCCGTGGATGTTACTGCCTCCACTGCCGCGGCCTGATGTGGTTTCAGGCCGCTCTTCTTCATCATGGGGATGGTGACCACTCCGTCGACGATGACATTGGCGACAGCACTTCCGGAAATGGTCCCAAATAGACTCGAGCTGACAATGGAGACCTTGGCGGGCCCGCCTCGGTATTTCCCCAAGAGGGCGTAAGCCAGATCGATGATGAATTTTCCCCCTCCGAAGTTGTAGAGAATCTGGCCGAAGACGATGAAACCCAGGACCACGGTGGCGGCGATTCCGACAATGTCGAGGTAGCTGTTCGTATCCAGATAAAGATAGTTCACCAACCTTTCCCAGCTCGTGGCCTTCCCTTTTAAAATTCCCGGAAACACATCGGTGAAGCGCCCGTAAACCAGAAACACCACCACGAGGATCACCAAGGGCCAGCCGACCGTTCTTCGGATACCCTCGAGAACCAGCAGGATCAACAGAGAACCCAAGAGGACCTGTGCCGTAGTGATGTATCCCAACTCGTTGACCAGTTTTGGGTAATAAAGCACCACGTACAGACACGGAATTGCGCCTGCGGGGATGGCCAGGAGGTCATACCAGGGGATTTTACCGGTGGGCGCTTTTTTCGTGGCGGGGATGCCGAGGAATATGCAGATCAGGCTCAGTCCCAGGAAGAGAGCGACAAACTGTTCCCGGTAGAGGACGTGCCCCAGGTAGCTGGGGACGTTGGCAATGAACAAGATCCCCAAAACGGGAAGAGAGACCAGAAGAAGACTCTGGAGAGTTCCGGCAGATCCTTCCAGCCGTCTATATCGAATCTCCGCGCTGAGATCACCGAGTTCTTTTTTCCCGTCTTTTTCCAAAGAGATCCTCCCGACCGGATGTTTCGGACCCGGGATCAATAAAAAGGGACAGGGCTTAGGAGAATTTACTTGGCCGCGTCCATTAACTCCTTCTGGTTTTTCTCCGCCTCTGCATTCCACAGGCCTTTTTCTTTGTAGAACTTCACGGCCCCGGGGTGATAGGGGGCCGGTGGATCGGGATCGAACATCTCTTCCCGGACCCAACCCTTCAACCAGGGGTGAACGGGATGGAGTTCCTTGTAGTTTTCCCATAAGGCCTTGACGACTTCATATGCGGCACCTTCGGAAAGTTTGCTTGAGGCGGCAAGATAGTTTGGATAACCGATGGCCATTGTGTCCTCTTTGAGGACCGCCGTACCTTTTTTAATGAGCACAGGTCTGGCGCTGGGCAGAATTTCCCGGGCCTTGGCCAGTGCCTTTTGCGTCGAATCCAAAGGAACGGGTCTTATTGAGATCGCAGCATCCAGTTCTCTGACGGTGTCAGGAGCACCGCCAAAGGCGGCATCGACCCGGGCTTCCCGCAGGGACTGCAGTCCGCTGGCGACATCCGGAACGGGGACATTCTTTACGTCTTTCCACTCCAGTCCGCCCGAGGCAAGATAGACCTCTAGAATATGTTTCACGATGGCGTTGCCGCCGTAGTCGCTGGTCAGACTGTGCCCTCGAAGGTCCTGAATTTTCCTGATGTCCGAGGAGGCTCTCGTAATGATGATCACGTTCACCATGTTGCCCTTCATCAGGACTCGCAGGTTCGCGTTCTTCCTAGAATATCCCGGTCCCTTGGTAAAGGCCCAGCCTGCGTCCATTCCTGAGAGCAAACCTAGCTCCAGCTCTCCGGAGTCCAGAAGCGGCATCCAGGCGTTGGGGCCCGCGAAAGGTTTCACCAGGACCTTAATCGCGGATTTTTCACTGACCACCTTTGCAATTCCAACTCCGGCGGCATGATAAGAGAGACCTACCCGGTGAGTTCCGATGCTGATTGTGGCCGGTGGAGTAGCTGCAAATGAGATGGTCGGCAAAAGTCCTAAGCTCAAGGTGAGTAGGGGGAGAAAAAGGAATGTTCCGGAAAGGAAGCGGCCTTTTCTTTTCATATGAGCCTCCCATGATGAAGGATGGTTTCCCAAATTAAGAGAAGCTTCCCGGGCCTGCTTGAGAAGCAGTTGAGGACCAAAGAGAGATTTTTAGCCCGCCTCTCGGCTCGTGCGTATCAGTATGGGTTTTGGGGATGGAAATTAAACTCTTTTCTAAGCTGGCTTCGCTGTCCTGTCAAGGATTTTTTAGGGTTGCCAAACTGGCGGCAGCCGTGACCGAGGGCACCCCGGTCTCCGGTCTCATACCCCTCTACTTGTACAAGCCGTCAATGAAGCCGTTGTCCTTGAGCTCCTTCACGTATTTCGGTTCTATGAACCGCTCGGGTTTTTCCTTGGCGGCAGCCGGATTTCCCATAGCAATGAGTTGAAGTCCATTCACGATCGCTTTAGCCGTCGGCGTGGGGTCCCGCGGCAGGATTTTCACGAAGTAGTCGTAGGTGGCTGCCAAAACTTCGCGATCATCGGTCTTCGTGTACTTGCGTATGACTTTGATGGTGAGTTCCTTATCCTTCTTGATCCTGGCAATACCCTCGACGTACGCTTTCATGAAGCGGCGGAGTTTGTCCTCGTTTTTTTGGATTCAGGCTCTGCTCGCAGTCAAACAAGCCGAATACAGCTCCAGATCCTCGTCGCCCATATTGACGAGCTCCCGGAATCCCTCCTTCGCGGCCTTGATCGTGGAGGGTGAGCCGAATACGCCGCCGTCGACGGCCCCGGATTTCAGCGCCGCGAAGGACTCCGCCACACCGCCCGTTTGCAGAATGACCACGTCCTT
>DATEAK010000233.1:0-3846 GCA_035288405.1 bacterium
ATATCGAGGCCTTCCGTCTTGAAGAACCCCTTCTCCTTGGCCGCGTACAGAGGCCAGCTCATGGCGGTAAACGAAGGCTCGGCAAACTTCAGCTTGAAAGGTCTGTCCGTCGGGGCGGCGCTTCCCACCCCGGGCATCGCCATGAGCACGGCGACCAAAGACAGGCCCGCCAACGCCAGCAAAAAGCGCGAAATTCTCCCTCCAGACTGAAACCTCGACCTCATCTGACTTCCTCCCTGATCCCCCGAACCATTTCCCGACCTTTTCCCGCGGCAAGTTCCCTAGAAACACAGACCCTCACACGAGCATCGGGCACCGTGTGAATGCCGGAACCATTATGAACGGGCAAAGGCTAAAACCCCCGCCTGGAGCTCTATTTGAAAAAACGCGTGTTGCTCAACTGAAGGAAGGAACCCCAAAACAAGGTTTCTTTTCACCAATGGACCCTCCTTGTTGATTTTCGAATCCTTGCTTGGTTCCGGAGGACTCAATATTCTACTTTCGGATCTCCAGGGTCAAGTCCCTTTTTTCTGCTTCTCTCCGGACTTTAAGAGGGAAAGCCTGGCGGTACGAATAAACGAATCCCGCGTTTCCCGGAAGGGAAAATGGAGCCCATCAAAAGGCTGGCGATGGAAAGAGATCCTGAGAGCCCTTACCTGCTTTTACGCTTCGGCGTAAGCCAGTGCACCCGTGGGGCAGACCGCCACACAGGCGGGCATCTCCCGGCCCGGGCAGAGGTCGCATTTCAGGGAAATCGGGTGATCTTTCCCCTCCCAGGCAACGGGCACGATGGCCCCATGGGGACAAGCCATCATGCAGCTCCAGCAGCCCACGCACCGATCCGGATCGCGGCTTACGACGCCGGTATCCGCATCTTTGCACAGGGCGCCGCTGATGCAGGCCTGCACGCAATACGGCTCATCGCACTGCCGACAGAGAAGCTGCATCTCGTAGCGCTCGAAGGGATTCCGCAAGATCGTGATCCCCGATTTGCGCGGCGTGCAAACGCCGAATTTAGTGACCGAGCAGGCCGAGGCGCACAAGGCGCACCCCGTGCAGAGCTCCGATTTGGCGAAGATCCTTTTAGGCATAGTATGCCTCCAGTTCCTGCATGCGCTGGGCCGGCAGCATCCCGTTGTCGTCCCAACCCCGCAGGGCGTAGTAGCGGGAGAGCATCCCGTCAAATTTTTCCCGATCGACCCGGTGCCCCTTGGTAAGACGCAGGGGCATGGGATCGTCAAAGTACCGCTTGGGCAAGGTATCATCTTTGCGAGTCACCCCCTCACGCACGTTAAAAGCGCGCTCCAGGTCGATAACTCTCTTGCCGACTTCCTTAAGCTCCTCCGGATCCATTTCCAAGCCGGTCACCAGACGGATCAGATCGGAGAAGTGCTCGTACTTAATCATTCCCGGGCTGTTAAAGCCGTGACAGACAAACTTGCAGATTCCCACGGAATCGGTAACGGCATACACGTTTTCGTGGGTGTAAACCAGTATCTCCTTGGTGTCGTAGGCGGCGGGGTTTGAGTTGGTGTATTGCCCATAAACGGACATTCTGAGTTCATCGGGCAAATCCAGGATGTCCAGGGTGGGACGGCTGCGCAGATGGTCAGCCCCCCGCGACGAGGTGGCAATCCCCAATGCAAAGCTTTTGATGAACCGGCAATCGTGAGGATCCGACTGCGGCAGCCCTTTGACCGCAATCAGAAAATCCTTGGTCTCGGGACCGAACTCGGCTACCGCCCGGGTGCTTTCAGCCAGCACATCTCCGAGGCCCCGGCGTTTGGAGATATCGTGAAGCAAGCTCACCACCCCCGAGTAATCGCCGAATTTGAGCTCTCTGCCGGCGCTTGCCTTGTTCAGATACCCTTTTTGGTAGAGCTCGATCGCCCAGGCGATAATCGTTCCCGCCGAGGAGACATCCAGGCCCAAGTCGTTGCAGAGGTTACCGAGCTCAATTACTTTTTCCGTATCCCCGATCCCCAGGTTCGAACCCACCAGGCCTTCGGTCGTGTACTCCGGCCCTTCTCCGGAAAAATTCCGGTGCCTGCAGTGGACGACGCAGCTTGAGCAGGAGATCATCTTCTCGACGAAGAGATGGACAATCTCTGCGTCCAATGAATCTTCGAAGGTATTGAGCTGGGAATTGTTCGTGCGGATGCACCCCATGTAGTTGCTGACCTCGTACAGGAAGGGAGTTCCGACCCGTCCCAGAACTTGAACCACCTTGGAACTGAGCAGGTAATCGCGGATCTCGATTACTTTATCGACAAATTCGTTCGGATGGCAGATCGGCACTCCCAGAGAGCCCCGGGCCACGACCGCCTTCAAGTTTTTCGAGCCCATGACCGCCCCCAGGCCCCCACGGCTTGCCGAATTCTTGACTCCGTTCATGACGCAGGCAAAGCGCACCATCTTCTCACCGGCTTCGCCGATGGTGGCCACCTGGACATCGCCTCCCAAATCCTGAAAAATTCGTTGCTGAGTCGCGATCGTATTGAGTCCCCAATAAGGAGAAGCATCCCGTATCTCCATGCGGCCGTCTTCCACGTGGAGGTAGCAAGGAGAATCCGCCTTGCCCCGGACGATCAGGCAGTCGACTCCCGCCTGTTTCAGTTCCGCCGCGAAGAAGCCTCCCCCGTTACAGTCCCCGAGAATGCCCGACTCGGGGGACTTGGCGGTGACGTTGATCCGGCTGGAGTTCGGCACGCCGGAGCCCGTGAGCAGCCCCGGGCCGAACAGGAGAACATTGTCGGGCGACAGGGCATCCGTGCCTGGCTTCAGGTACTTGTACAGGTAATAGACGTTTAGACCTCTTCCTCCCAGATAGGCTCGCACCACGGACTCCGGCGTATCCCAGTGGCGGACGGTCCTTGAGGAGAGATCGGCCTCATAAACAGTGCTTCTCAAGCAATGGTTTCTCCCCATGGATTTATCCTTTCTCCTGCATCCGTTCCATCAGACGTTTTTCGTCGAACTGTTTCTTGAATTTCTTCGCCATCCCCATCGCAGAAGGCCACTGCACGTTCCCCTCCATTTCCGGGCGATCAATGCGCTTGAGAAATTCAATGTATCCCTGGCGCTCTTCCAGGATGTCGTCCTTGACTGTCTTCACGTTGAGGCCTTCCCTCAGCAGGCGGTTCAACACTCCAGCCCGCGTTATCTCCCCCAGGCAAATGGCCCCCACCAGACGGTCCTGGTGGAACACCAGCTTCTTGTAGACGCTGCGCCCGGGAGCCGACTTGACACGAAATTCGTAACCATTGCCGACCGGATTCACGATCCCCATGGAGATGCACGGGAGCCCGAAGACGTCCAGGGAGTTCATGGCGTAGCCCCCCTGATAATTGCGGACAGCACCCGCCATGTTGAGCCCCGCAATCCGCCCCTGCTCGTAGGCGCAAGGCCAGTTTGCATTGAGTGAGAGATCCTGACGCAGGCAATCGTAAGCCTCGACCACGTCACCGGCCGCGTACACTCCGGGCACATTCGTCTGCAATGTCTCATCGACCAGGATGCCCCGGCGGTGACGGATCGCAGTGTCGCGGACCAGATCCAGGTTGGGCTGCACGCCCGTGGCCACGACGACGAGATCTGCGGGGATCTCGCTATCGTCATCGAGAATCACTCCCTGCACTCCCAGCTTGGAGGAGCCCAAGATCTTCTGTACGCTCGTATCCGTGCGCACGACGACCCCTTCCTGCTCCAGACGCCCCTGCACCAGCTTCGCGCCCCGCTCATCGAGCATGAGGGCCATGAGCCTGGAGAGGACCTCCACCACGGTTACCTGGACACCGACCTGCCTCAAGGCCATGGCGCAGACCAGTCCGATGAACCCCCCGCCGA
>DATEAK010000234.1:0-3577 GCA_035288405.1 bacterium
TAACAGTTCCACTCGGATGCCATGGGAAGAGAAATACCCTTTTTCCATGGCTACGTAGTAGGCGACGTTGGTCACGGAGGGGAGGTCACCCATCTTGACCGTGACCTGGGCCTGGGCCGTTGCTCCGGAAGACACTCCCCAGACGCCTACAGTGAGACTTATTACGCTTAGCGCGATCACCACGATCCGGTTGGTCCTCTTACGATTCAACATGGCCTCCTCCTCTTTGTTCCTTCTTGGAAAAAGCAGCCCGTAGCATTCACAAATTCGGCAACAGTATTGCAACCCCCCTCACCCTAGCCCTCTCCCCCTTCGGGGGCGAGGGTTTCAAAGAATCTCCCTCTCCCTCAGGAGGGAGAGGGTAGGGGTGAGGGTTCCCTCGTGTCCCGAAGGATTCCTTGCTAACGCGGCAATGCCCTGAGGCCCAGGATTTCCCGGGCTGCCTTCGGGGTGGCGACCTCACGTCCCAGAGCCCGGCAAAGGCTTACCATCGTGGCGATCATCTGGGCGTTGTTTTCAATGAGCTCGTTCTTGTGCGGATAGAAATACACGGCCTCTTCCATACCGATGCGGACGTGATCCGCTCCGAGCATGATCATGAAAAGACTCAGCGGCATCCATAATCTGCCGCCGATGTTCACCCCGCGCACGGAGTGCTCCGGAAACGACTCCATCATGAGGAGGGCATAGCGGTATGCCCAGGCCTCGCCGAAATCGAGTGGGGTCCCCTTGTGACTGCCCGCGTAGCAGTTGATAAAATACGGCCGCTTGAGATCCACGCCGGCGTTCAAGACCCAGGCCCGGATGTTGTGAATTCCCCGGGCCTCCACACACTCAAACTCGGGTTTGATCCCCCGCTCCTGGAGATAGACCACCATGTCCTTGAGATCTTCCTTTTCGACGGTTACGTTCCTGGAGCTTTCGGTGTGTACGACGACCGTATCGATATAACGAGGGTTGGCCCTAATCAGGGGCTCTACGATGGGGCTGATGTTCCCGACCCCGGTGGCGTTGTAGTCTGCCAGGGCGTTCATGGAGATGATGAGGTCGGGGCAGGCTTCCAGCACCTGGTCCAATGCTCCCCGGATCCGCTCCGGATCCTTGCAGGGGATTCCTTTCTCGTCCCGGATGTGCATGTGCCAAATCGCGGCTCCCTCCCGGTACGCTGCGATGGCTGCACGGGCGTTTTCTTCCGCCGTATAGGGTTGAGCCGGGTTTTGGGCGCGGGTGATGAAAGATCCCGTCGGCATGACGTTCAAGATGACGGGCTTGGCCAGCGCAGGAAGAGGAGGATCGAGGTGGAGCGGCCAGTGAATCTTCCCGCCGAAAAGGTTCTCTGCAGTTCGCTTTTCCATGTCGAGGTTTCTCCTTCCTGATGCCCTTCCGTCTCTCAGCATGGAAGAGTCGTAGGCCGATTGGTCGCGGGTTCCTCATCGAAAAAGCAGAGTGAAAAAACACTGAGCTTACGTTTAGATATTCACTTTGGGAGCGATGAGAGGATTTTATTCGTCTGTGCCGCGCGTGTCAATCGCCAATTCTGATCACCGGGTGTGCCCCGTGTGGAGTTCCGATTGACTCAAGTGCCGAGCCGGGATATATGATGAGCTTTCGCCCGGACGAGTTACGCAGTGGAGGGACTTTTGATTCAAAAAGGAAAAACTTCGGAGAGCTACCGCTGGAGGATCCTGGGGCTCATGTGGCTCTGCGCGGTTGCCTATGGGGTTCTCTACCAGTGCATTCCACCCGTACTGGGGATGATCATGGACTCACTGGGAATTTCCCATGCCGAGGCCGGGGGACTCATGAGTCTCTTCGTTTTGCCGGGAATCTTTCTGGCGATTCCGGGAGGTGCGCTGGCGGACCGCTACGGTTCCCGAATCGTCGGCTCCCTTTCCCTGTTGGTCATGCTGGTGGGAACAGGAGTGGCGGTTCTAGGGAGAACGTATCCGGTCCTGGGACTTGGCAGGATGGTGGCGGGTTTAGGTGCGACGGTCTTCACGGTGGTGCTTCCCCGGGTGACCACCGCGTGGTTCGAAGACCGGGAAATCGGCCTGTCCATGGGTATTCTCAATACGGCCATGCCGCTGGGCACGATCCTTTCCTTAAGCTTCTTGGGAGAAGTGGGGCGGGTGTGGGGATGGAGAGGGGCGCTGTGGATCGCTATGGCGATCTGCCTGGTCGCGCTGGTGGCTTTTCGGCTGGTCTATAGAGATCGGGAACCGCAAAAACAGTGGAAGAAAGAAGGAAGCAGTCTACGTTCAGGAATCGGAGCATTAGGTGCGAGGATCTGGTGGCTGTCGATATCCTGGGCTTTTTACAACGCGGGTCTCATGGCTTATTTCACCTATGCAGCCGACTATTTTTCAGCTCAAGGACTGGAACTTTCCCGAGCCGGGAGATTGGCAAGCTATCCCATGTGGGGATCGCTCGTAATCTCACCTGCCATTGGGATCATGATCGACAGGATCGGCGGCAAACGCCGGTTGATCGGATTTAGTTGCGGTGCAGCCGCGCTCCTTTTTTATATGATTCCCGCCTTCCCTGCCTGGGGTGCGGTTCTTACTCTTCTCCTGGGAGTATCTGTGGCCCTGGTGGCTCCCGCGATTTTTACATTGCCCGCCGAAGTCGTGCCCCGGGCCAGGATGGGACTGGGGTTCGGGGTGCTGAACACCATATTCGGAATTGGAGCCATGGTGGGCCCCCTCGGAGTCGGCGTGCTGCGAGACGCTACGGGAGATTACAGAGCCGGCTTCACACTGATGGCTGTTTTTGCCGCTCTGGGGGGCGTCGCAATCTTCTTCCTCAAAGGGGATCGACCGGTTCCGGGAAGCGAAACCGCTGTTGCTTCCCGGGAGCGGTCTGCCGGGGAAAGAATTTGACCGGAGGTGACAGGTCGGTTATACATATGGAGTTTTGTTTGGGAAAGATGAGTTTTCCCTCCGCCCTGTGAGTGGTTGATAACGGACCGAGAGGAAAGTCTGTGGGCGACACATTAATCGGCATTGACGTGGGGGGAACGTTTACCGACATCGTGATCTTCGATCGGGACCGGCAGGTTGTCTCTACGGTGAAGGTCTCCTCGACCCCGAAAGATCCGTCCCGGGGGATCGTCGCTGGCTTGCGCCGTGTTCTCGAATCGGGAGTCAGCGCCCAGTCGATCCGCTTCCTGGCCCATGGGACTACCGCGGCAACGAATACTCTCATCGAGTACAAAGGAGCCCGAACCGCCCTTCTCACGACCCGAGGGTTCAATGCCATTTTGCCCGTGGGCACACAGGCCCGGCCGCCTGGGCCTTCCTCGCGAGATATCTACTACCAGAAGCCCCCGCTCTTGGCTCCTCTCCCGCTGGTACGCGAGATTCCCGAACGGATCGGACCGAAAGGGGAAGTGATCGAAGCGATTGATTTGGAAGAAACCCGCCAGGCCATCGAATCCCTCCGGCCCCACGGGGTTCAGGCGGTTGCCATCTGCTTTTTGTTCTCCTTCATGAACCCGGCCCATGAGCAAGCAGCAGCGGCGTTGGTTCGTGAGATCCTGCCGGAGTGATTTTGCTCTGTTTCCTCCGACCTTCTTCCT
>DATEAK010000235.1:0-13429 GCA_035288405.1 bacterium
GCGGTTCAGAATACCCCTCTTCTCGCTCCCGCCGCAGGGCAATCATCACTTGACGGTGGTCCCCGTCTCCCGTACTAAACGTTTCAACAAACCGGTCATTTTTGAGCGATAAATGGATGACGCGTCGATCCCACGAATTCATGGGAACTAATGTGACTGTCTTGCCTGAGGATTTGACCTCTTGAGCGGCTTTCCTGGCCAAGCTCTGAAGGCGCTCGGTTCGCCTTTCCCTGTACTCATCCGCATCAATTACAACCCGGATTCGCTCTCCCCCTGCCGCAAACCGGTTCACGATCCGGTTCACTAGATACTGAAGGGCGTCGATTGTCTCTCCGTGCCGTCCGATGAGCAACCCACCCTCACGGCTTTGGACCCTCAGAGTCACTGTACCGTTCTCTTCCTGCCCGTGCACAATTCCATCTACCTCCATTCGCTGGAGGAGAGATTCCAGAACCTCTGCTGCCCGCTGAGCTCCGGAGGTCGTCGGTTTGCGAGCCACCCGAATCCGCACACTGGGGCTGCCGAGAAAGCCTAGAAGGGGCCGATTTTCTTCCAGGACCTCGACGACCACTTCATCGCGCTTTGCCCCTAACTTGCTCAGAGCCTTTTCCAGAGCTTCGTCTATTATTTTCCCCTCTTCTTCAATCCAGTCCATCATGATCTCCTGCACACTTCCGCCCGGGGTTCTATGAAGCACGCTCCAGGCGCCGTTGCCGATTCATAACGTACTGCTGGGCAATGGTGAGGACGTTGTTCACCAGCCAGTATATGACAAGCCCAACAGGAAAATTCAGGAACATGATCGTAAAAACAATCGGCATCAGCATCATGACCTTGGCCTGCATGGGATCTGCTGACGAAGGGGTCATTTTCTGTTGGATCACCATCGAGATCCCCATGAGTATAGGCCACACGTAGTAGGGATCCTTGGCCGAGAGGTCTGTGATCCACAGGAAAAACGGAGAATGTCTAAGCTCAATTGAATCCAAAAGCACACGGTAAAGCGCAAAGAAAACAGGGATTTGCAGAAGCATCGGGAGACACCCGCCCATCGGATTTAACTTCTGCTCCCGATAGAGGCTCATGACTTCCTGATTGAGACGCTGCTTGTCATTCTTGTAGAGCTGCTGGAGGCGCTTGATTTGCGGTTGAAGCCTCTGCATATTCTGCATGGATTTAAAGCTTTTTTGTGTTAGAGGATAAAAAATCACCTTGATCACGGCCGTAAGCAAGATAATAGCCACGCCATAGTTCTTGGTGAACCCATTAAAAAAGTTGAGCAAATCAAGAAGGGGTTTGGCAAGAACGCTAAACCAACCATAATCGATAACTCGTTCTAGGCCAACTCCGAGGGCTTCCAGTCGTTTGTGTTCCTTAGGGCCTATATATAGAGAAAACCGTCGACTGCCTGCAGGGAGGTTCAATCCAACATAGTCTCTATCCGAGGAGTCTTTGAAAAAAATCGCTTCTTGTCCTCTTTGAGCCAAAAGGGCCGCTATGAAATACTTATTTTGCAAGGCCGCCCATTTCACTTCCCCGGAAACCAAAGAGGGAGACTTCCCCGATACAAGTTCCTCTTTCTCAATTTTCTCATTGCTGAATGCGATGGGGCCTTCGTATCCTCCCGACTGGCCGCCATCATTCCCTTCCACCCCTGGGCCCCAAAAAACTTGCAGAGGGCCCACCTCATCGCTTCCGCCCTTGGTAGTGACCTCGGATTCGATTTGATATTTTTCTTTGTGAAAACGAAATCGTTTCTGGATTTCCATCCCAGAATCAGTCCTCAGAGAGAAGAGGATCTCTGCATTTTCCTCTGCATTCTTCAACAGCAGGGTGCGCCGGGACGGTGTGTATATCCCATCATTGGCAAGCTTAGATAGTTCATCGGATGAAAACTTGAGGGTGAGCGGCAGCGGGACTCCCGGGGTATCCTTAACCAAGTCGATCAGCCCGCCCTGTTTTGTAACCCTGTAGTTCTTTAGAATATATTTCTTTATCTGGGCTCCTCGGGTCGTGAAAACGATCCTCACCAGATCCGTCTCCACGACAACGTCCTCTCCATCAAGGCTGCTTCCGGCTGTGACCAGTGGTGCCTGTTCGCTACTGGGAGCCTCTTTCCGGGGTGGTGGAGGAGACTCTGCCTTTCGGTTATCCGCCGCCACCGGTTTCTCGGGCTGCTTTGGCGGCGATGGAGCAAAAAAGACTTGATACAGGACAATGATGGCAAAAGAGAGAAGAACAGCAAAGATCGCGCGTTTTTCCATGAGATCTACCTATCCAGTCTGAATTTCATCCCTAGAGGATTGTCGAGAGACACCCCTTCCCCAAAGGGAGCCCTCATCCCTCTCTCCATGCGACGAGCGCCTTCCCTCAAGGCGTTGTCTCCTCTCTCGGGTTTTCTCCTTCGGAGACAAGATCCCCGCTTGCTGCGCTTAAACTTCATGACACTTTTGAATTCCTCTTGGCGGAAAATCAACCCCTCCGGGGTGAAACGGGTGACACCTCAACACTCTCAGCAGAGCAAGCCAGCTTCCTCGCACGGGTCCACAGTTTTGCACCGCTAACCGTGCGTATTCCGAGCAAGAGGGGTAGAAGCGGCAGCAAGGTGGAAACAGAGGAGAGAAAAGAATCTGATACAGCCTTATAATACCCGCCAAAAGAACTTGTAACGGCTTCCATCCTTCCCTGATCATTCACTATTTCCTGCTGAAAATTGTGTTAGCGCACCTAATACTTCCTGACACGCCAAATCAAAAGGTAGCCGAAGAAGAGCCGGTCGGGCGATGAACACGATATCTGTTCCTTGGGGAAGGGACTCTTTGTGGCAGCGCAGAATTTCCCGTAATCGTCTTCGCGCCCGATTCCGCCTTACATGTGTTCCCAAAGAGCGGGCCGTTGCCAACCCCACCCGTGTTCTCCCCTCTGCCCCGGGCATCCACACAAGGACCACACAGCGAAATGCTTGGCGGCGGCCGAAATCATAGACCTGTCGAAAATCCTGGCTCCTCCGTAAGCGTAACTCTTTCGGCCAGCCTCGATCCGTCCGCTGTTCCATTTTAGTGGAAGTCACACAGCGAGTCGCTTCCTTCCCTTCGCGCGCCTGGCTTTCAAAACAAGACGCCCCCCTTTGGTTTGCATTCGTGCCCTGAAACCATGAGTCCGTTTCCGCTTTATATTGCTCGGTTGGTAGGTCCGCTTCACTGGTGGCTCCCTTTGAGTGTTTTCCCCATTCCACGAATGACCCAAAAAGTCCTCAATATGGAAACTAGCAAGGCTAGGAAGTTTCTCTTTTTTTGTCAAGAAATAATTTTTCCTATTCTGACCACTAGTTGCACGCCAGAAGCCGTAGAGGCCGCACTCTGTCAGGTTTTTCCCCAACCACCTCCCGTCCGGTCCCTACTGGCATGGTCTCGTCTTGGGACCGTCTAGCTTCCAATTTTGTAATTGCATTATCCTTATAACCACTGTGTTTTCCTATGGTTTCATCCTGTCTAGATCCCTTGACCCCAAGGCAAATTCTTTGCTAGGATACGCCCATCTTGGAATTCCTGGGGAGGGGATTGTGCATGCCCATGCGGCCTGCGTAATAGTCTTCTCTTGATGGGTCTCCTGAGCCCGCAGCTCTGTCCATACTCAGCGAACTTGTCAGCAGCTAACGGGCTTCTTTGACAAAAGTTCCGTTCTAGTTATCCACAGGTGTGGAAAACCCTGTGGATAATTTTCATGGTTGATCCTGTTGGCTCATGGGGGCATATGTTGCATGCGTGACCTTTGGAATAAGAGTCTCAAGGAGATAGAGAAAAAAGTAAGTCGCCAGATCCTCGAAACCTGGTTTCGGCCAACGGCCCTGCATTCCGTCTCCCCCGGGGGAATTGAGATCGCCGTCCCAAATAAGTTTTACAGGGATTGGCTTGCCGAGCACTATCGGCCTCTTATTCAAGAATGCGTCAGTTCCATTGTAGGCCGCCCTTTGGATGTCCATTGGGTAATCGATGAGAACTTATCCCTGGCAGGCTCTTCCGCAGAGCCTCCGTCGGAAGTCACCGTTACCCCTTCGGCTCCCGAGGCAGAACCTTCGCCCCGTGCCTTCCTGAATCCCCGGTACACATTCTCCAACTTTGTCGTTGGGTCCTGCAACCAGTTTGCTCACGCTGCCTGCATTGCTGTCGCCGAGACTCCTGCCAGTACCTACAACCCGCTCTTTATTTATGCTGGGGTTGGATTAGGAAAGACTCACCTGATGCATGCGATCGGCAACCACTTGTGCGTCACTCGCAATAGTAGTCGGCTCGCTTATATCTCGTCAGAGACCTTTGTCAACGATCTGATCCTTTCCATCCAGCGTGATCGTACTGCTGAGTTTCGAGACAAATATCGGAGCATTGACATCCTACTGGTGGACGATATACAGTTTCTGGCGGGAAAAGACCGCTCTCAGGAAGAATTCTTTCACACCTTCAACACCCTTTTCGACTCACGCAAGCAAATCGTCCTGTCCTGCGACCGTTACCCTCGGGATATTCCAACCCTGGAGGAACGTCTCCGCTCGAGATTTGAATGGGGTCTCGTCGCCGACATGCAGCCCCCGGACTTGGAGACAAAAGTGGCGATTCTCAATCAAAAAGCGGAAGAACGCGGGGTTCTTCTTCCCCAGGATGTCTCTCTATTTATCGCTTCCAAAATTAAATCGAACATCCGGGAACTTGAGGGCTGCCTAAATCGCCTCATAGCCCTATCCTCCCTTTCGGGACGTCCCCTCAGTTTGGCATTGGCCGAAGAAACTTTGCAGGACATTTTTTCCCGCCCCTCGGCCTCTCTTGATCTAAATGCAATCCTAAGCGCAGTTGCTGAGTATTTCCATTTACGGCCAAGCGATCTCAAGTCAAAGAGACGCACACGTTCCATTGCTCTGCCCCGCCAAGTGGCCATGTACCTGTGCCGGCAACTCACTTCTGCTTCTCTCCCGGAGATCGGCCGGTTTTTCGGGGGAAAGGATCACACCACCGTTATCCATTCCTGCAATAAAATTCTCAATTCCCTCGCCAAAGATCCTAAGATAACCTCTTCCGTAAACGATCTGCTACGTACCCTGAAAGCCTGAAAAATCCGTGGGATCTCTGGGGTTTTTGTGTTAAAATTTCTAGGATTTGTGATTGCAGGGTTGATGGGTTAACCGTGTGAACAGCTTGTTCTTCGATAAATCTTTTGTATGTGGCTGTAGTTCGGAGGGTTATCCACATTTCCACACTACTATTCCTACGACTTAGAACTTATAACTATTAAAGAGGAGAGGGGATATGGAACTCCGCATCTCTAGAGAACCACTCCTTAAGGTTGTCCAGAGACTACAGCCAGTAGCCGAACGAAAAAGTACGCTCCCAATTCTGGGAAATATTCTCATCTCAGCCAAAGCCAACGGTGTTGACTTTTACGCTACAGACCTGGATATCGGCTATAGAGATTTTACAGAGGCGGAGATCAAGAAAGAAGGGACAACCACAGTGTCGGCAAAGTCTCTTCACGAGATTCTCCGTGAGCTTCCCTCAGGTATCCAGGTCCGAATGGAAGAAGAAAAGCAACGTCTCCTCCTCCATGCCGGAAATTCCAAATTTCGCCTTCCGACTATACCCCCTGAAGAATTTCCATCGTTCCCGAACTATTCCAAGGAGAGTTCGCTCGACATCTCCTCTGAAATCCTGTCGGAAATGATCCGCAAAACGATCTTTGCTATTTCTCCCGATGAAACCCGCTACACTTTGAACGGAGTGCTTCTCCAGCAAGATGGATCTGAATTGCGTATGATCTCCACAGATGGTCACCGACTTGCGATGATTAGAAAACAAATTGCTGCGGGCTCCCCGCGGAAAGCCATCATCCCTCGCAAAGCGCTTGCCGAAATCCGCAGAATGTGTGAGGAAGGGCCAGGGAATCTATCCCTTATCCTCACGGAGACGCACTTGATTGTTCTGCAAGGCGGAGTGATTTTCTTTAGCCGATTGATCGAAGGCGAATTTCCCGATTATCGTCAGGTGATTCCGAAAGATTGCAAGCGGTCTCTTTCTGCAGAGCGCAAGCTCTTGTGGGATGCGGCAAAGCGAGTGTCCTTGCTGGCTGGAGAAAGAACGAAGCCTGTTCGGCTGGAGATTTCCGCCGGAAGTCTCTGGATGCGCTCGCAGACTCCGGAGCTTGGAGAGGCGGAGGAACAGGTTCCCGTGCGTTATGAGGGAGAGGAGATCACCATTGGCTTCAATGGCCGCTACATCACGGAGGCGCTGGCCGCTCTGGATTCCCAAGAAGTCACCCTGGAACTGAACGAATCTCTCACGCCCGGAATCCTCCGTCCGTATCAAGACGACGAATATCTCTGCGTGATCATGCCGATGCGGCTGTGATTGAAAAGAAGAGGTGTCTGAAGAAAGCGTGTTGAAAAAGGTTTCAATGTTCGGGTTTAGAAATTTGCAGGACCAGGAGTTTTGTCCAGCTCCGGGGCTGAACATCCTGCAGGGAGAAAATGCTCAAGGCAAAACGAATGTTCTTGAGGCCATATACCTCCTTCGACATACTCGATCCTTCCGGCCGGGAGGACTCGGGGACTACTGCCGATGGGGAGAGATCTCTTTTGCTCTGGGTGCTGAGATTCTGTTGGAGGGGGAAACGCGGCAAGACCTGAGGATCCTTTTTGAAAACGGTAAGCGGAAAGCGACTGTCAACGGGAACGGGTACACCGCAAGCCATGGGGCGATAAAGAACGGCATGAGGATTTGCGGTTTGTTTCCCGAGACGGTGGCTTGGTTGGAAGGCACAGCTTCCTTCCAACGACGCTACCTTGATCAGATGATCGTGAGCATTGATGGGACATACCTTCCGGTAGTGCGTGCCTTCCACCACGCCCTCGCCCAGAGAAATGCCCTGCTCAGAATGCCTTCGAATCCCGGTTGGGATCTGGCCATGGAAAGTTGGGAGGAGGAGCTAGCTTCTCTGGGTTCCCGCATAATCCTTGCTCGGAGGTCTTGGGCTGCAGAGATTCAAAACAGGGTCGCGCTCACCGCGGGAAGAAATTGGCCGGGGATCCGAGTGGAGATTTCTTATACCGCCAATGGGGAGAGTTGGGCTGTCGAGGCTCCAGCTTCGGAGATCCAGTCCAAGCTGGCGACTTGCCTGGTCCGCTCCCGTACGGAGGAGAAGCGCTACGGCGCGACGCTCGTCGGACCCCATCGGGACCGTGTTCGCTTTCTGAATCATGGGGCGGATCTGAAGACCTGTGGTTCCCGGGGAGAGAGATGGCTGGCTGCCATCCTCTTGCTGGTTGTTGAGGTCTCCCTGTGCCGGGAGGCCGGCTATAGTCCGATTGTCCTCATGGATGAGGTTGAGACGGAGCTGGATGGTTGCCGAGCGGCTGACGCAGCGCGGCTCCTGGAAACGTTTGACCAGTGCCAGATTTTTGCTACGAGCCTTGGCAAAGGATCCTTGTGGACCGAAAGCCCGGGAAAGAACCGGGTTTTTGAAGTGCGGCAAGGACTTTTGAGGACGGCAGCTTAAATGGAAGAAGTAAAGACGGAAAGCACGGAGAGGAGAATAGAACCGTTGTCTGAGAGACCATACGACGCTGGCAGTATCAAGGTCCTGGAGGGCCTGGAGGCGGTGCGCAAGCGGCCGGCCATGTACATTGGCAGTACTGGCGAACGCGGTCTCCATCATCTGGTGTACGAAGTGGTGGATAACAGCGTAGACGAAGCCATGGCCGGAGCGTGTGACAACATCGAGGTCATCGTTCACGCCGACAATAGTGTCACCGTTACGGACAACGGCCGGGGGATTCCCGTTGACTTGCATCTCACAGAGAAGCGGCCGGCCGCCGAAGTGGTCATGACCAAGCTACATGCCGGCGGAAAGTTTGACCGGGATTCTTATCGCATCTCCGGGGGCCTCCACGGTGTGGGCATCTCTGTAGTGAATGCCCTTTCCGAATGGCTTCTTTTGGAAATCCGCAAGGAGGGGAAGGTCTACCAACAGCGCTATGCTCGCGGGGTTCCCACAGGAGACTTGACTATTGTGGGGAAGACCAGCAAGCGCGGCAC
The DNA here is from genome assembly GCA_035288405.1 of bacterium. Taxonomy (GTDB): domain Bacteria; phylum JACPSX01; class JACPSX01; order JACPSX01; family JACPSX01; genus JACPSX01. Next base: position 8,079 of record DATEAK010000235.1, read on the forward strand.
GAAGATTACCTTTCTGCCGGATGCTCAAATTTTTGAAAGTATCGAGTTCCATTTCGATACTCTTGCCACCCGGCTGCGGGAGATTTCCTTCCTGAATCGTGGGCTGCGGATTCTTTTCAAGGATGAAAGAGAGGCGAAGGAAAGAGAATTTTACTACAAGGGAGGGATAGAGTCTTTCGTCACCCACCTGAACCAGAACAAGGCCCCGCTGCATCCCAAACCCATCTATATCGAAAGCACGCGCGACGCGGTACAGGTGGAGGTGGCGCTTCAATACAACGACGGTTACACGGAGATGATCTTTTCTTTCGCCAATAACATCAACACCGTTGAGGGGGGATCTCACCTCGTCGGGTTCAAGGCCGCGTTGACCCGCACGCTAAACGCGTATGCCTCCGGCGCCGGGTTACTGAAGAATGTGGAAGGAGGACTTACCGGAGATGACGTGCGGGAAGGGATCACGGCGGTGATCAGCGTGAAACTCCCCGATCCGCAGTTCGAGGGGCAGACAAAGGCCAAGCTGGGAAACAGCGACATCAAAGGAATTGTTGAGGCGATCGTCAACGAGAAGCTGGGCGCCTATTTCGAGGAGCGACCGGATATCGCCCGCCGCATCGTGGAAAAAACCGCGACCGCCGCCCGAGCCCGAGAGGCCGCCCGCAAGGCAAGGGAGCTTACCCGGCGCAAAGGAGCTTTGGACAGCGCCTCCCTGCCCGGAAAGCTTGCCGACTGCAGCGAGCGGGATCCCGCCCATTGCGAGATCTACATCGTGGAAGGAGATTCCGCAGGGGGCTCGGCCAAGCAGGGAAGGGACCGCAACTTCCAGGCGATTCTTCCCATCAAAGGAAAGATCCTCAATGTGGAGAAGGCCCGCTTCGATCGGGTGCTCGGCAGTGAGGAGATTCGCACCCTCATCACGGCATTGGGGACCGGAGTGGGCCCCAAAGACTTTGAAGTGGGCAAACTGCGCTACCACAAGATCATCATCATGACGGACGCGGACGTGGACGGCGCCCATATCCGGACTCTCTTGCTTACCTTCTTCTACCGGCAAATGGAAGAGGTGATTCGGCGAGGCCATCTCTACATCGCGCAGCCCCCCCTGTATAAGGTCAAAAGGGGGAAGACCGAGCTCTACATCAAATACGAGAAAGATCTACAGAATTTCCAGCTTGAGATCGGGAGTGCGGATTGGACGTTGAGCTCTTCGGCCAATGGAAAACCGTATCGGGGCAAGAACCTGGTAAATCTGTTGCGCCACCTGCTTGAGTATCGCCTGGCCATCCACCGACTGGCCCGGAGAGGCTATCCGGAGATTGTCATCGAAAGACTTTTGACGGCGGGCAAGCCGTCGGCAAAAACTTTCGAAGATGCCGGCCTCCTGCGGGAATGGATCGACAGTTTCGGCATGGAAGCGGAGGAAATCCGCACCGAGGTGGTCAGCGACGAGGAGCACGAAGGGCTTTTTTTTGCGCGCCTGGTAGGGGAGATCGGGGACAAGCGCTTCGATCGGGTGCTGGACAGGGATTTCCTGACCTCTCCGGAGATCGAGGGACTCTTCGCCATGCACGACCGAGTGGCCACTTTGGATAAACCCCCGTTCTGGCTGGAAGCCTGCGATGGGCAAGAGGAGAGAAAGGAGCTTCACTCCAGCGTGGAACTCCTCGATCACGTCATCACCAATGCCCGCCGGGGGATGACCATCCAGCGTTACAAGGGGCTTGGAGAGATGAACCCGGAGCAATTGTGGGAAACGACGATGGACCCGGCGCGACGAACTCTAAAACATGTCGCTCTGGGAGAAGACCCAGTGGAAGCAGACCAGATTTTCAGTATTCTCATGGGTGACCAGGTGGAGCCACGGCGCCAATTTATTCAAGAGCATGCCCCCGAGGTGAGGAACCTGGATATCTAGGAGAACGGGCACTGAGTTAAGCTTCTGCAGAAAGAGGAATAGCGATGGCGGAGGTTCCAGCTCCGGAAGAGAAGCCGGTTCCAATCAAGATCGAAGATGAGATGAAGCAGGCCTATCTGGATTACGCCATGAGCGTAATCATCGGCCGGGCGCTGCCGGACGTGCGCGATGGGCTCAAACCCGTGCACCGCCGCACCCTCTTCGCCATGAATGAGATGGGCCTCCTCTGGAACAAGCCCTACAAGAAATCCGCCCGGCTCGTCGGAGACGTGATTGGTAAGTATCACCCCCATGGAGACGCGGCGGCCTACGATACCATCGTGAGGTTGGTGCAAGACTTTTCCATGCGCTATCCGCTGGTCGATGGGCAAGGAAATTTCGGCTCCATCGATGGCGACGCAGCGGCAGCCATGCGCTACACGGAGATCCGCATGGCGCGCATCGCCCACGAACTGCTGGTAGACATCGATAAGGAAACCGTTGATTTCGGTCCCAATTATGACGAATCCCAGCAAGAACCACTAGTCCTTCCCTCTCGGATTCCGAATCTTCTGATCAACGGATCTTCCGGAATCGCCGTGGGCATGGCGACGAATATTCCCCCTCATAACTTGGGGGAGGTTGTAGACGGCTTGACCATGCTTCTCAATAATCCGCAGTCCACTGTTGATGATCTTATGACCGTGATCAAAGGGCCCGACTTCCCCACCGCGGCTTTTATCAACGGGCGCCGCGGAATCGGGGAGGCGTATCGCACCGGTCGCGGACACCTTCAACTCAGGGCTCGTGCCTTCGTGGAAGAGCAAAAAGGGGGACGGCAAACCATCCTGGTGACAGAGCTCCCCTACCAGGTAAACAAGGCCAGACTCTTGGAGAAAATTGCCGAGCTTGTCCGCGAGCGCAGAATTGAGGGGATTTCGGATCTGCGGGACGAGTCGGACCGGGAGGGCATGCGGATGGTCATCGAGCTCAAACGTGACGCGGATGCACGCGTGATCCTGAACCAGCTCTACACTGAAACTCAACTTCAGGTCACCTTCGGCGTGATCATGCTGGCGTTGGTGGACAATCAGCCCCGCGTTCTGAAACTGAAAGCACTTCTGCAGTACTTTCTTAACCACCGTCGGGAGGTCGTCGTCCGGCGGACCCGATTTGGCCTGCGCAAGGCCCAAGAGAGAGCACACATCCTATTGGGTCTGAAGACGGCCATTGAGAATCTAGATGCCGTGGTGTCGCTGATCCGCGCGTCCGCATCGCCGCAAGAAGCCAAAGCCGGCCTGATCGAGAAGTTTTCTCTGGACGAAGTGCAAGCGCAAGCGATCCTTGAGATGCGTCTGCAGCGGCTTACCGGACTGGAGCGGGATAAGATCGTCTCCGAATACGAGGAATTATTGCGCCTGATTGTCGAGCTCGAAGGAATCCTGGCCAGCGACAAGAAAGTGGACGAGATCATACGGCAGGAGCTGGCAGCGGTTCGAGCGGATTACGCCGACAATCGACGCACGACCATCATCGACGAGGAGCCCGAAATCGCCTTTGAAGATCTGATCGTCGAAGAAGATATGGTGGTCGCACTCACCCATACGGGCTACATCAAGCGCAGCCCCCTGAGCCTGTACCGCAGCCAGCACCGGGGAGGAAAAGGCCGCAAGGCCATGACCACCAAGGAAGAAGATGTGGTGAAGAAACTTTTCGTGGCTTCCACCCACGACCATATTTTGTTCTTTACCAACATCGGAAAGGTGCATTGGCTCAAAGTCCACGAGCTTCCGCAGGCCAGCCCGGCCGCCCGGGGGAAGGCCATCATCAACCTTCTCCAGTTGGTTTCCGGTGAAACGGTCACGACCATGCTTCCGGTGCGAAACTTCGAGGAGCAGGCCTATCTGCTGATGGCTACCCGACGGGGGATCGTCAAGCGGACGGAATTAAATGCGTACAGCAACCCCAGGGCCGGAGGGATTATCGCGATCTCCCTCGATCCGGGTGACGAGTTGATCGGCGTCGAGAAGACGGATGGGAAGGGAGCTGCATTTCTGGGCACCCGTGCCGGGCAAGCTATCCGCTTCTCTTTGGAAGAAGTGCGGCCCATGGGACGAGTGGCGCGCGGGGTTATTGGCATCGATCTTGAGGAAGGGGACAATGTCGTCGACATGGAAGTGGTCTTTCCGGAGCGGGCGATTCTGACAGTGACCGAGCGTGGATACGGAAAACGCACATCGGTAGAGGAGTATCGCCTCCAGGGCCGCGGCGGCAAAGGGATCATCAACGTCCGCGTCACCGAGAAGAATGGGCCGGTGGTGGGAATTCAGCAAGTGCTCGATAGCGACGAGATCATGGCCATTACTTCCGAAGGCCAGGTCATTCGCCTGAGGGTCGATGAAATCCCTGTGATTGGTAGGGCCACGCAGGGGGTCCGTCTCATCGAGGTGGGGGAAAACGATCGGGTGGTGGGCATCACTCGACTCGATGAGGCCAGGACAGACGGGAATGGAAAGGAATCCGGCGAGGAGGAACCCCCGGAGACCGGAGAGGACGTGCAGTCGTGAGAACTCCGTGGGTCTTGAGGCCGGCCAGAGCCGGTTTCTTCTGCGGCGTTTTGGTTGTAGGGCTACTCGCCGGCTGCAGCCGGCAGCCCAAAGCCCTTTATGACGAAGCAGACCGCCTTTGGCTTGCCGAGAAGTATCGGACGGCCCTGGAGAAATATCAGCAGATCGTCGATGGGTTCCCCAAGAGTTCCTGGGCCGACCGGGCCCTTTACCGGATGGGGGAGCTCTATTTTCTCTTTTTAAACGATCCAGAGCGGGCGGTAGATAGCTTCAAGGAGCTTATTTCGAACTACCCCAACAGCGATCTCGCTTTCAGCGCCCAAGAATACGTGGCCACTCTTTACGAGCAGTACATCAAGAACTATGATCAAGCGATCGTGGAGTATCAAAAGCTGATTGACTGGCTCAAAGGGAAAAAAGGAGCCGATCGGTTTCAACTGGCCATCGCGGAATGCTATTACCGGAAGGGGGAAATTTCCCAGGCCATCACGGAATACCAGATGCTCTTGGAGGAATACCCCGGGAGCTCCTGGAGGGAAAAAGGAAGGTATCAGCTTGCAAACGCCCTCAATGTTTTGGGAAGGAACGAAGAAGCCGTCAAAGAATACCGGAAATTTCTGCGGGACTATCCGAACAGTGTTTATACGCCTGACGCCAAATTGGGGTTAGCCGGTAGCCTGGAAGACATGGGGCGCTTGAAGGAAGCTCTTGCTGTCTACAAAGATCTAAAAGGGGATCCTGCCCATCAATCGCTGATCGCGGAGCACATCGCGAACATCGAGCGCCAGGTCCAGTACGGGCCCCATCGAAGGAAATAGAAGAAGGAGGAAAACGAGAGATGTCCGTGAGCGCGGAATCCGATGCGGTAGGAGGATCTCCGGAAGCGGCCC
>DATEAK010000236.1:0-11786 GCA_035288405.1 bacterium
GCGGCTCTGGTCCCGAAGGCGGAAATCGACGGCGAGATGGGCGATGCCCATATGGGGCTCCAGGCCCGCCTCATGTCTCAGGCGTTGCGCAAGCTCACGGCCATTATCAGCAAATCCCGCACCAGTGTCGTTTTCGTGAACCAGATCCGGCAAAAAATCGGAGTCATGTTTGGGAACCCGGAGACCACCACTGGGGGGAACGCCCTCAAGTTCTATGCTTCCGTGCGCATGGATATCCGCCGCCTGGAATCCATTAAGGAAGGGGAAGAAGTCATCGGCAGCCGGACCCGGGTGAAAGTCGTCAAGAACAAGGTGGCTCCTCCTTTCAAACAAGCGACTTTTGACATCATTTACGGTGAGGGAATCTCGCGCGAAGGGGATCTGGTTGATTTGGGAGTGGATCACGGGATCATCTCCAAGAGCGGGGCCTGGTACTCGTACCGGGAAGAGAGGATCGGACAGGGGAGAGAGAACGCCAAAAAATTCTTGCGGGAAAATCCGGCTGTAGCCGCTGAGATTGAAAAGGAATTGCGGCAAAAGCTCGGAATGACCCGCGCTCTTGTGAGCGCGAGCGCAGAATCTTAGGTGCCGTCGTGGAGGAAGAGGGCGATTGGAAGGCGGCGCTGGAAACTGCGGTACGCTATCTGGCTCGTCGTTCTCGCAGCTGCTTCGAAGTCGAACAGCGTTTGCGCAAAGCCCGCTTCGCACCATCTTTAATTCGCAGGATCAGAGCTTACCTCGAAGAGATTGGATATCTGGATGACGAGGCATTCGGGCGCCAGTGGGCGCTCGAATGCCTGGAGAGAAAACCTATGGGAGCCCGGCTCCTGCGCCAGGAGCTGATCCGCCGGGGGCTGGGGAATGCGTTGGCGACAGCGATCGTGAGAGAAGCGGTGGATGAGAATCGGGAACACGAGATGGCCCTCGAAGCCGCCCGTAAAAAGCTGAAAGCGGTCGGTGCAGGGTCTCCCGAAAAAGTCAGAGAGAGGCTCTATCGCTTCCTGGTCGGGCGCGGTTTTTCTTACGATCTGGCACAGCATGTGGTCGAGGAGGTCAAGTGACGGGGCTAATCCCTCTGCTGGGAGCCTTTGTCCTGGGAACAGTCATCGGCAGCTTTGCCAACGTCTGTATCTTCCGCCTGCCCCGCAGGCAATCGCTCATCGCTCCTGCATCTCATTGCCCGCAATGCAATGCAGCGATACTGCCCTACCAGAATATCCCCATCCTGAGTTATCTGTTGCTGCGAGGGCGTTGTGCCCGCTGCCGGGAACCCATCAGCATCCGTTACCCGCTGGTTGAGCTGCTCACCGGAATCCTTTTTTTTCTTGTCTACCAGAGATTGGGGCCCACCTGGGAAGGGTTGGAGGCTGCGGTGTTGCTGAGTGCTCTGGTGGTCATCAGTTTCATCGATCTGGAACACAAGCTCGTTCCGGACGTGATTTCCCTGCCGGGAATCGTTGTGGGACTTTTGTTCGGGCTTCTGGCGCCGATGAACCAGGTTCTGGATTCCCTGTGGGGCGTTTTGTTGGGGGGGGGACTTTTCTATCTGATTGCTCTGGTAAGCCGCGGTGGAATGGGAGGCGGGGACATCAAGCTGATCGCCATGATCGGCGCCTTCATGGGATGGAAGTTGATCCTGGTGACGATTTTTGCCGCAGTTCTGCTGGGCTCCCTGGTCGCCGTCGCCCTCCTGATCTTACGACTCAAGGGGCGTAAGGATATGATCCCGTTTGGGCCCTTTCTAGCCTTGGGTGCTTTCATCACACTGTTCTACGGGAAGGCGATCATCCTCTGGTATTTTTCTCTCTTGGGTTGAAGAAATGGTGTTGCCCCTCAACAGCCGATCTGAAATCGGCAAAGGAGGAGTCATGGAAAGAGGAAAGCCGTTTCGATTCCCGATGACCCTGGTCTGCCTGCTCACCTGGCTGGCAGTCATTGGGATCGCCGGTACTCCAGCTCTCGCTGCTTCGAAACTTTCCATCGTCTACTCGGGCAAGGTCATTTCTCAATCTCCGGTATGGATCGCCATCGAGCAGGGGTTCTTCGAAAAACGGGGCTTGACGGTGCGACTCACTTACATCGGCGGGGCTCCTCCGGTGGTGGCCACACTCCTGGCCGGTGGAGCCGATGTGGCCCTCATCGGAGGTGTGGGGATTATCCGGGCCTATCTGGGAGGGGCCAAAAATCTGGTCTTTATCGGGGCGTTAAAAAACGTTCTTACCGGCAGCATCGTGGGAAAGCCTGAATTCCGGACACTGACCGATCTCAAAGGCAAAAAAATCGGAGTTGCCCGCATCGGGAGTAACCCTCATTTCCTGGCCGTGGAGATGCTCAAGCGTTTTCACATGGATCCCGGCCGGGATGTCAGCTTTATTCAAACCGGTGGGCAGTTGGAAAGCGTGGCGGCCATGACCTCGGGAGCTGTAGACGCGATTGCCGTTATTCCTCCTCAAGACACCCAGGTCATCCAAAAGGGCTTCAGGCTGATCGCCGACGGCACGGCTCTCCGAATCCCCTACATCGCCACCGCGCAGGCCACGACCCGGGACACGATCGCCAAACGTCATGATGTTCTGCAGGGATTCGTGGATGCCATCCGGGAAGCGACGCAATTTCTCTACACGAACAGGGAAACGGCTATGGGGATCATTGCCAAGAACACCCAGATCCGTGACTTGAAGATACTGGAGCTTGCCTACAACGCGGAGGTTCCTGTCCTCGAGCGGGACTTTCGCATCGATCTGCAGGGGATCGCGGCGGTTCTGAATGAGGCGAAGAGCGATTTTCCTCAGGCGGCCGCAGGCAAACCCGAGGATATGGTAGACACGCGCTTCTTGAAATGATCAGGGAGGGAGTGCTCATGGAAAGTCTGGCTGATTTTCTCCAGCATCTACAGAGAGAGCACCCTGGGGAAATTTTAGAAATCGAGCGGCCCATCTCCCCGGAGAGTTTCCAGGTCACGGCACTCCTGAGCCATCTGGAAGCGCGAGGTCAGTTTCCCCTGGTTCTGTTCCGATCTCCTCACTGCCTGCAAGGGGGAATCTCCTCTTTCCCTCTTGTGACCAACGTCTTTGCAACCCGGGAGAAATGTGCGATTGCCATGGGATTGGAGCCCGGGAGCGCGGGGCTGCCATTGAGCCTCGACTTTGCCGGTCGGATCAATCGGCGTCTTTCTCCCGCCAGGCTTGCCCGGGGAGATGCACCTGTTCATGAAGTCGTCCGGGTTGGCGATGATGCGGACCTGCGGGCGTTGCCTCTGGTTCGGCATCACGAGATGGATCCCGCTCCGTACCTGGACATGGTGACGGTCTTCCGGGATCCGGATCACCCCTTTTACAACACGGCTTTTCAGAGAACCATGTACAAAGGGCCCCGCAGGCTGGGGCTCTACCTGGCTCCTCGCCACAGCTGGCAGTTATGCAAGAGTTATCATGCAAGGCGGGAACCTGCTCCAGTGGCCATTGTCGTGAGCCACCATCCTCTCTTCTTTCTCGGCTGCCTGAACGTGCAACCCTTTGGGGTCGATGATTACGAGGTAGTTGGCGGGTTGTCAGGATCTCCGCTGAGGATTACTCCATCCGAGACCTGGGGGGAGGACTTTTGGGTTCCCGCGGATGCGGATCTGATCATCGAGGGAGAGGTCCCTCCCGGAGTCCGCGAGGTGGAGGCGCCTTTTGGAGAGTGGACCGGTTATTATGGGCCTCAGAGGCTTTCCGCCGTCGTCGAAGTCACGGCGATCACGCACCGGTGCCGGGCGTTCTTCCAGGATATTTTCGTCTCCCACCGGGAGAACTGGATCCTGGGAGGAATTCCTAAAGAGGGAGATGTTTTTAACGCAATTCGAGGGGTCGTGCCGTCCGTGCGCGCCGTTCACTTTGCCTTCTCGGGAAACTGCCGCTTGAACTGCTACGTCTCCATTGAGAAACAAGCCGAGGGGCAGGCCCGTCAGGCGGCCCTCATGGCACTGGCCAGCTGCGACTTCATCAAAGACGTCATCGTTGTAGACGAAGACATCGATCCCTTTAATGAGCAGGAGGTGCTGTGGGCAGTGGCAACTCGCTGCCAGCCCCATGAGGCTGTAGATATTATCCGCGATGCGAAGGGCAGTCCGCTGGACCCCTCCGTATCGAGTGAGACGTCCACATCGAAGATGATCATCGACGCCACGATGCCGAAGAGGCGCCCTTTTGCAGCTCGCACCCGGGTCCCGGTCGAGGCTTTGAAGAGCACCCGGATCGAGGACTTTGTGGCGGAGGAGGTTCTGAAGGGGATCCCCAGCCACTGGGACTCCCGCCGCAGTCAGTAGTCCTCGGTTCTCCGCCGGCGGCCTGAATAGCCGTCAGCAATCAGCGATCAGCTTTCAGCTTCTGAGACCGGAGGTTCTTAATTCTCCCCCAAATTTCAGGCTGAGTGCTGACCGCTGAACGCTTTCCAGCTTAAGAACGCCGCACGCCGTTTTCCCCCTTGCCTGAGGTGGTGCAGGGGGTAGAATTCCCGGGTGAGATGAGATTTAGGTCAAGCAGATCGATAAAACGCCCGATCTCGAAGCAGAAAGCAGATCCGGGCAGACCGGCCCCTTCATTCATCCTACGGAGAGCAGCCCGCAGGCGTTATTAAAGTAGAGTCATAAGGAGGCGAGTCATGAACATAGTAGAAGTTTCCCCGGAAGCTGTTCCTTTCGCGAAGACCGGTGGTCTTGCGGATGTCGTGGGCAGCCTCCCCCTGGCTCTGGAGAAACAAGGTGCTCAGGTCCGTCTCGTCCTCCCTGCGTATTCCGTGATTCCCTACGATCGCTTGTCGGTGCAGGATACCGGTATCCGCTTTTCGGTTCCCGTCAGTAATCGACAGGAGCCGGCGGAGGTATTGCAGGCACGGGTCGGCAAAGCGGGTGAAGTCTTTTTCATCAAAGCAGACCGTTACTTTCGGCGGGAGTATCTCTACTCAACTCCCGAAGGGGATTATGCGGACAATGCAGAGCGCTTTGTCTTTTTCTCCCGCGCGGTTTTGGAACTCCTACGCCGGATCGGCGCCCCCGACATCCTGCATTGTCATGACTGGCAAACGGCCCTGGTGCCCGTGTTCCTGAAAACACAGCCTTCTTCTTATTCCGAGCTTGCTTCCGTGCGGACCCTGATGACGATTCATAACTTGGGCTATCAGGGTGTCTTTTGGCACCTGGACTGGCATCTCCTGAACTTGCCTTGGGAATACTTCAATGCGAGGCACTTGGAATTTTATGAGAAGATCAACTTCCTGAAAGGGGGAATGGTTTTTGCCGACGCCATTTCCACAGTGAGCAAGAAGTACGCGGAGGAAATCCGCACGGCCGAGCAAGGCTTCGGTCTGGAAGGAGTTCTCCAGGATCGCTCTTCTTCCCTTTACGGGATTCTCAATGGAGTGGACGATTCGGATTGGAATCCCGAAACGGATTCTTTCATCGCCCGCCACTATTCCAAGAGTGACATCAGCGGGAAAAAAGAATGCAAACGAGATCTGCAGCAAATCTGCGGATTTTCCCAAGCGGCGGACGTTCCCCTTCTCGGAGTGATCTCCCGTCTGGCGGATCAGAAGGGGTTTGATCTTCTGGCTCCCATCATGGAAGATCTCATGGGGCTCGGCGTCCAGTTTGTTCTTCTGGGAACCGGAGAGAAGAAATATCATGACTTGTTTGAGCAGCTCCAGAAGCGTCACTCCCGTGGAGTCCGGGTGTTCCTGAAATTCGACAACTCCTTGGCCCACAAGATTGAGGCGGGTGCGGATCTCTTCCTCATGCCCTCGCGCTATGAACCCTGCGGATTAAACCAGATGTACAGCCTGAAATACGGTACAGTCCCCGTGGTTCGCGCCACGGGGGGGCTTGATGACACGGTACAAGAGCTGGATTCCAAGGGAGCCGGCAACGGATTTCGCTTTTCAGAATATTCTGCGCAGGAGTTCCTGGCCACCATTCGGCGGGCACTGGATGCGTACCGACGTCCCGATGTATGGGGCCGGCTGGTTGCCAACGGGATGAGTGCGGATCATTCCTGGGAACGCTCCGCAAAGGAATACTTGGATCTGTTTCGGAGATTGCGGGAAAGGTCGGGATAATGCGCAGAACCAAGATCGTCGCCACCATCGGGCCTGCTTGCGAGTCTACCGAAAAAGTTCGACAGATGCTGCAGGCCGGAGTGGATGTAGTCCGGCTCAACTTTTCCCATGGCGATCACTCGGCGCACGAGCGCAGCCTGCGGACCGTACGGCAAGTTGCAGAAGAACTGGGGATGACCGTGGGGGTTCTGCAGGACCTATCGGGGCCCAAGATCCGGATTGGTCCGCTGCAAGGAGAGACCGTCTACCTGCGCAGGGGGGCTCGCTTTGTGCTGACGACGAACCCCATTCTCGGCAATGATCGTGAGGTCTCGGTGTCCTACAAAGGCTTGCCAGGAGACGTGAAGCCCGGAGACACGCTTTTGCTGGCCGATGGGGCGTTGAGCCTTCAGGTGGATGAGATACGCTCCCAGGAGATCGTCTGCAGGGTGACCGCCGGTGGTGATCTCAGCTCACACCAGGGGGTTAATTTTCCCGGAGGAGTCTTGCATACGGAGGGCTTTACAGAGAAAGACCGGGAGGATCTGGACTGCGGGATGGCTCTGGGAGTGGATTGGGTTGCTCTTTCTTTCGTCCGGGAGGCCCGGGATGTGGCACGGGTCAAAGATCTCCTGCATGCCCGAGGGGCGGAGATCCCGGTAATCGCCAAGATCGAAAAGCACGAGGCACTTCTCTGCCTGGACGAGATCCTCGACGCGTCCGATGGGGCCATGGTGGCCCGGGGAGATCTCGGTGTGGAAATTCCCTTGGAGCAAGTCCCCTGGGTTCAAAAGCAGATCATCGAGAAGTGCAGGGAGCGGAGCAAGCCGGTTATCACAGCCACCCATATGTTGCGAAGTATGGTGAGCCAGCCCAGGCCCACAAGAGCGGAAGCGGGAGATGTGACGACGGCTGTGCTGGACGGCACGGATGCGGTCATGCTTTCCGAGGAAACCGCTGTGGGCAATTACCCGGTTGAGTCGGTAGCGGTCATGGCTCGAATTGCCGAAATGGCGGACAGCCACAGGAACCGGGAAGGGATCTTCCAGGAGCGCAAGTGCAGAGGTTCGATTCCGGACGCGATCAGCCATGCAGCTTGCGTGCTGGCCCAGGAGCTGCAAGTCAAGGCGATCTTGACACCCACCTCCTCAGGCAGTACCTCTCGCCGGATTTCTTCCTTTCGACCCGCCCAGCCCATTCTTGCCATGAGTCAGGACAGCCGGGTTTTACGCCGACTGGCTCTTTCCTGGGGAGTAACCCCGGTGGCGATTCCCCAGGAAGCGAGCGTTGAAGAATTGATTTCGACGGCGGTCTCGGTGGCCTGCTCCCGGAAGTTCGTGCAGAAGGGGGAAAAGATTGTCGTCACTTCCGGTGTCCCCCTGGGGGTTCCGGGGACGACGAACATGATCGAGGTCCTGGAGGCGTAACACCAGCCGAACGAACCTTAGGTCACGCGAAAGGGACCGCTCCGAAGAGTCTTGGGCTTCAAGGGTACAGTTGCCTGATAAACCCTTCCTTGGCCAACTGCTCCATGGGAGCGGGATCGAAGAACTGCTTCGGATCCGCACCTTTTGCTTTGGGATTCCGGACGGCGGTTTCTTCCAGTGTAGATTCGATCTCCGCGGCGGTGATGGTGGGAACGTTGCGGATATAACCTAGCACATAGGTCCGGAAGGCATCTCCGAGCAACTTGGTGTCCGAGGTCCGGGTATACTTCCCCAACACCTTGATGGTGAAATCCCGGTTCGCCTTGGCGTATTTGATCCCCTCGATAGTCGCCTTGAGGAAATTCTTCAGGGGCTGCGGTCGGCTCCTGATAAACGAATCGGTGGTGATCAGCGCCGTGGACGGGTAGCGGAATTTGATATCCGCCAGATTTACGAGCTCCCGGTAACCCATCTCTTTGGCCTTCTCAAGGGTCGGTGAGGAGAGGAGCGCGCCCTTGATGTGTCCCTGCTGCATGAACAAGAGGTTTTCCGGAACGCCCCCCGTCTGGATGGTCTTGATGTCTTTGTCCGGATCAAGACCCCACTCGCTGATGGCCTTTCTTAATCCCTGGTCGGTCAGAGAACCGAAGCGTGTGACACCGAAGGTCTTGCCCCTAACGTCCTGGGGTTTCGTAATGTCCGGGGTCGTCACTAAGCTCATGGGAATCACATTGATGATCGCTCCGACGAGGGTCACGTCCGATCCGCTGAGGCGGGCGAGGACGGCTGCGGCGCCCGATCCCTGAGCAATCGGAGTGTCCCCGGAAATCACGGCGGAGATTGTCTTGGAGCCGGTAACGTAGAGGAGGTTCACGTCAAGGCCGTACTTCGTATAGATCCCCGCTTCCCTGGGGACCCACGTGGAAACGGAAGCAGCGGCGATTACAGAGTAGCTCACGTTGAGCTTTTTTAACTCCGCAGCCGTCGCAGAATCTTTCAGCGCGGGCGTGGCAAGAAGCAGCCCCCAAAAAAGGAGGCAGACGTGAAGCGGTGTTTTGAAAGCCGGTATTTTAAAACCGTTCATTTGGATCTCCTCGGATCGATTTATTGCCGAATTTATGCGGCTAAGCAGTTCCACTGATCTGCACGGAATCACATCCCAACCGCGAAGCCGGCCGATTGTAACATGAATCCATACGAGTAGGTAGGAAGGATGTGGTCATGAGCTTTCTCAGCTGTTGGCCAGATGCTCAAGCCCTTGGGGATTCTGGATGATGATCCGCTTCCCTTGCCAGGTGATGAGCCCTTGCTTCTTCAACTTTCCCCTTAACGACCAGATAGAGCCGATCAGAAGGTTCCCCTTCTGCAAACAGGACCTCTCCCTTCTTGATCGTTTTTCTTCCCGTTGAGGCGACCACCGCGCGCAACTCCTCCGAGGAAAGGTTTCGAAAGAGCTTCACCGTGCGAAGTTCGGCTAGGGAATCGAAAGTCCGTGCTGAGCTCAATGAACCTCCTGTTCCGAAGAGAATTCGCTGGTTCCGTTCCAACTGTTTCCAGCCTCCTTCCTGTTCTCGTGGTCATTATTCTTTCTGTCAGTCAGGTCGCTCCAATGGGGCGCATCAAGTTGGAACGGTACTGGGCAAAGAATAGCAAATTTGAAGGGCGGGGTGAAATCCATTTTGCCCGCGGAAACCGGCGGATTCACCGTGTAAAAGGTTCGGTTTTTTCCCGGACCACTTCTCTCCGCATCGGTTGATGCTTGACTTAATTGTTCTCAAGGATTAGAAGGTAGAATCACATAGTACTTGGGTTAGAAGATGGTGGGCGGTGTAGGATTTGAACCTACGGCCTCCTGCGTGTGAAGCAGGCGTTCTCCCCCTGAACTAACCGCCCTGATATCATGTGCTTCCGGACTGCTCGAGAATGCTTGCAGCCAGCAGCATCCTATAGCATAGCACTCTGAATTGCAAGAGCGAAACGCGCCCGGGCGATCCATAGGAATGGACACGCATGAAAACCTATCGTCAAGAACTATTGTTTAACACTCCCACCCGGCGGGCCTTTGTCAATATTACTCCCCAGGTGGAAGATTGCTTGAAGAAGAGCGGGATCCGAGAGGGGTTGTGCCTGGTCAACGCCATGCATATTACGGCCAGCGTGTACATCAACGACGATGAGTCGGGGCTGCTCCGGGATTACGAGGATTGGCTCGAAGGGCTGGCGCCCCACGAACCCACTTCTCGGTATCGCCACAACTCGACCGGGGAAGACAATGGGGATGCCCACCTCAAGCGCCAGATCATGGGGAGAGAGGTTGTCGTGGCCGTCACCGACGGCAAGTTGGACTTTGGCCCCTGGGAGCAGATCTTCTATGGCGAATTCGATGGGCGCCGGAGAAAACGAGTGCTGGTGAAGATCATCGGTGAGTAACGTGTATTTCACAGCGGCATAGTTGAAATCATCGAAAGGAGAAAGTTGATGGCAGAACCAAAAGAAGTGGGCACCGGAACGTTGAGCAACCTGACCACCTACGAGAAGTGGATTCAGGAGGAAGGGATTCCAATACATACCGGGTTTTTCGTAGAGGATTTACGAACTCTGGGCGTTGAGCCCTGGGAGCGCAAAGGAGGACTCGGGGCCTATATCAATTTGGAAGGAACCGGCCAGACGAATGACGCATACGTATGTGAGATCCCCCCGGGCGGCAGTTTAAAGCCCCAGCGCCACCTCTTTGAGGAACTCATCTTTGTCTTAAGCGGTCGCGGGGCCACCACGGTATGGCAGGAGGGTGGGAAAAAGCTCACTTTTGAATGGCAGGCCGGAAGTCTCTTCTCTCCTCCCATAAATACATGGCATCAGCATTTCAACGGGCAGGGAAATCAACCGGCCCGCTATGTCGCCGTAACGACTGCTCCCACCATGATCAACCTCCTCCATAACAAGGATTTTATCTACAACAACCCCTTCGAATTCCGTGACCGGTTCAGCGGAGAGGATGACTACTTCAGCGGCCACGGCGTTTCCTTTCCGGGGCGGGTGTGGGATACGAACTTCGTGGCGGATGTCACAAACTTCAAGCTCACCACCTGGCTGGAGAGGGGTGCGGGAGGCACCAACGTCATGTTCGAGCTGGCCAACAACACCATGGCCGCCCACATTTCCGAGTTTCCGGTGGGGACTTACAAGAAAGGGCACAGGCACGGTCCTGGAGCCCATGTCTTCATCATCGGTGGGAAGGGTTATTCTCTGTTGTGGCAGGAAGGCCAGGAGATGACCAAGATCGACTGGAAAGTGGGAAGCCTCTTCGTACCACCCGAGCGCTGGTTCCATCAGCATTTTAACAGCGGCGCGGAACCCGCTCGCTATTTGGCCCTGCGCTGGGGAAGTCGGAAATTCCGGCGCGGGGAAGAAATTGCCCGAGGCCGGGATGTGACGAACGCGGGGAAGACCGAAACTAGCGTCAAACTCGGCGGAGACCAGATCGAGTATAATGACGAGGACCCACGGGTCTTACAGATCTTCAAGGAAGAATGCGCGAAGTCCGGGGCACAGGTTGACATGGGCCGTTTCTTCAAGAAGAAATAGCAACGGAAATCTGCCTAACTTAGCTTCTACCTGGAAGACCAAGACCCCCGCCAACTCCTCGAATGATTGCGAGGGTGGCGGGGGTCTTCATGATTCTGATCAAAGAGGAGGAGAACCATGATTATCCACATCGTCCTGTTCAAACTGAGAGACCAGTCCCCGGCCAATGTGGCGCAGACTCGGGGAGTGCTGCTGAGCATGACCGGCAAAATTCCGCAGTTACGCCATCTTGAGGTCGGAGAGGACCTGATCCACTCGGAGAGGTCCTATGACCTGGCGCTGGTCACGAAATTCGATTCGCTGGACGATCTGCGTGCCTATCAGATTCATCCTTATCATGCCGGCCAGGTGCTCCCGCACACACAGAAGGTCTCCTCATCCGTCGTGACCGTGGACTATGAGTCCAAGTAGCCTGGATGGAAACGCTGGACTCCAAGATATCAGCAGGTTTGGCTTTGGCGGTTCTGCTTACTGCTTGATTTCATGGTGGAGCTGGCGGGGATCGAACCCGCGGCCTCTAGAGTGCGATTCTAGCGCTCTCCCATCTGAGCTACAGCCCCACCGGAATAGCGAATAGCGACAAACTAGTTCTAAGCCCCAAGCATTCAGCGAATTAGAACTCAACTAATATACCTGACGGTCGTTCTTTAATACAAGGCCATTTTTCCAATTTGGCGTCTGGAGGTAGCTTCCACGATAGGCAGT
>DATEAK010000237.1:0-11419 GCA_035288405.1 bacterium
CATTTTTCCCCATCATATAATAAGCTTTTCCAAGATTGTTATGAGCTTCGTAGAATTCCGTATCCAGGCGCAGAGCCAAGAGAAACCCTTCGACTGCTTTATCGTACTGCCCTTTCTCAAGATAGGCTAGCGACATGTTGTAATAGGCAAATTGAGAGGCAGAAAACCGAGGAGAATTGAGAGCTGCCTGAAACTCTTTGATGGCATCGTCCCAACGATGTTCCTCGATGTACAAGTTGCCTAGATAGAAGTGAGCCTCACCCATCTGAGGGTTCAGGGAGAGGGCCTTTTGGTACTCTTGTAAAGCTAGAGGAAGACGGTGCTGCAGAGAATAGACGCGTCCGAGCCCGACGACAATCTCCGGATCGTTGGGAGTGAGGGCGGCTGCGTCAAGAAGTTCTTTCTGCGCCTGCTCTACGGCTCGGGCTTCTAGGTAGACAATCCCCAAGTTGTACTTGGCTCGTGCCGTTTCCAAAGTCGATGGATCAACCGAAGCACAACTCTGGAGCAGCACCATCGCCAGGAAGCTTACCAGCAATGCTTTTGGGAAGAGGATACGACTCCTCATCCGCCCATCCCTTCCTGCGATTCCCCTCGTTAAGTTCTCCCGCATTTCTATCGAACTTCTTGTATAACAAAAACTTGTCTACCTGTCACTGAAAAACGGCGGGGAGACCTGCAGACGTATAGGTACCTTCGACGGTTGGATGATATTTGCTTCCCCGGAATCGGTTTCCTATACTGGTGACAGGAGGTACACAGGTGACGCTAGAAGATACGGGAGAGACTCAAGGCGGCGATTGGCCATCAAGTGTAGCTTTGTCAGCTGGAATTCCGGCCCGGGACCCGTTTCCGATACTCAACCTCATCTTGTTTCTTGCAACGGTGGTGACCACGCTTGCAGCGGGGGCTACGGTTTCTTGGAACGGCAATCCTCTGGCCGGTATCGAGAGGCTTTACCGAGAGCCGGGGGCTGCCATCGAAGGGGTTCCTTATGCAGCGGCTCTTCTGGCTATTTTGGGGGCTCATGAGATGGGGCACTATTTGGCCTCCCGCTGGCACGGGGTTCGCGTCACACTTCCTTACTTTCTCCCGGCTCCCCACTATTTTGGCACCTTTGGGGCTTTCATTCGGATGAAATCCCCTCTTCCGGATCGCAAGACTCTGTTCGATATTGCGGTAGCGGGTCCCTTGGCGGGATTTGCCGTGGCAGTTCCAGTCACACTGTGGGGTTTAAGTCTATCCAAGTTCCTTTCCTCATCTACAGAAGCCGAACTGGGGTTGGGACCGTCCCTTCTCTTCATAGGACTCGCAAAGTTAACTCTGGGGTTTTTCCCGAGCAATGCCGGAATTGAGCTTCACCCATTGGCGACTGCCGGTTGGCTCGGGTTTTTCGTCACTGCCTTGAATCTCCTGCCAATTGGCCAACTCGATGGGGGGCATCTAGTTTATTCCTTCTTTCAGCGACGCTACCGGGTTGTGAGCTGGCTCACTCTTTGTGCTCTGATTCCCATGGGATTTTTTTTCTGGCCTGGATGGTTTTTCTGGGTAATCCTGGTGGCTCTCGTAGGACTGCGTCACCCCACGCCGCTGGATTCTTGGACTCCCCTGGGCAATGGCCGTAAACTATTGGGTGGATTCACGTTTCTCATTCTTATTTTGACCTTTACACCGGTCCCCTTCCTGTTCTAGGTTTGTTCCCATTCTGAGAAGGGACCAAACCCGGCAAGGCCCCGAAAAATAACGGAAATAAAACCGGTTCCGGGAAAAGACTTAGGAACCGGAGGGAGTCGCTTAAGTCCGGCTTCTGGGTGAGATTTCCTCTTCAGGTTCAAAGGGTTCCTGCCGATATCTGCAGGAAGGGACGGACAATGATGGAATGCAGATAGTTAACATATAATTAGGTGATATTTGTACGTTCTTGTTAATGAAATAGGTTGACAAACAAGGGGATTCGGACTAGAAGTGAGGCTCTCGAAGGAGAGATCCCATGGCCAAGCGGATCGTTCCCACGACACTCTCATCTTTCAATAACAACAATGTACGTAAGCTCAGAGAAGAACGGCTGATCAGTAAGGCCGAGCTTGCCCGCACGGCGGGCCTCTCCGTCCAGACGATTAATCGGCTGGAAAAGGGAATGGATTGCCGGCTCGATACGAAACGCAAGATAATCACGGCGCTGGGCTTGACCCTGAAAGAGCGCAGAAGGGTTTTTAAAACCTGAGGGGCCACGCGTATGTTGTTTTCCAAGAAACCCGAGGCTGTTGCCGTCGATATCGGTTCCCACTCGATCAAACTCGTGCAACTCAAAAGATCGGCCAAAGGGTATCAGCTCAAGCACTTTGGCATAATTCCCTTGCCTCCCGACGTATTTTCCGAAGGGGAAGTGGCTGATTCGGAGGCTATTGTAAGTGCTTTGAAGAATCTGCTTGAGAACGAAAAGCTCAAGACGAAGAATGCAGTGACTGCTATCTCTGGGCATTCGGTCATTGTGAAAAAGATCAGTGTTCCCGCCATGGGGGAGGATGAACTGGCCGAATCGATCCGCTTTGAAGCGGAGCAGTATATCCCCTTTGATATCGCGGACGTAAACATCGACTTTCAGCTTTTGAGTTCTCCGGATGAGACGGAAGAGGCGGCTGCGCAACAGATGGAGATCTTGCTGGTGGCCGCCCGCAGGGAGAAAATCCAGACTTTCACGGAAATAATCGCCCAGGCTGGACTCAAAGCAATTACTGTGGATGTGGATGCCTTTGCCGTGGAGAACCAGTACGAGCTCAACTACAGTACTCCGCCCGATGAAACAGTAGCCCTCGTAAATATTGGCGCTGGGATGATGAATATCAACGTTGTGAAAAACCAGATGACTGCCTTTACCCGCGACGTCTCCATCGGAGGAAGACAAGTGACGGAGACCATTGCCCGTGGGCTGCAGGTGGATCTCCAGACGGCTGAGGCACTCAAGCTGGGCCATGAGGTCGAGGAGCATGGCGCCGCAGAGGTCACCCCGCTCATTCACGGTGTCGTCGACAAGCTGTGCATGGAAATCCAGCGTTCCTTTGATTTTTTCCGCTCCACGGCTTCCGGGGAAAAGATCAGCCGAATTTTCCTTAGCGGGGGCTGTGCCTGCATTCAAGGCATCGACCGGTACATGAGTGATACGTTCGGTATCCCTGTGGAGATTGCGGATCCCTTCCGCCAGATTCAAGTCAGTGACAGTGATTTCGACCCGGAATACATACGCCAGATGGCTCCTGTGGCAGCCATCGCGGTAGGTCTCGCTTTGAGGGGAGTAGGGGAAGGATGATCCGGATCAACCTGGCGACGCCCAGAAAATCCCATAAGCGTCTGGCGGTGATTCAGCAGCTCGTTGTTGCTGCCGTCTTGGTGCTTGTGGAGATTGTGTTGATGGGCTCAATGTGGCTGGGCCAGGGGCGGGAAATCAGTCGGCTGCAGGGAGAGATCCATCGAGCCAACCAGGAATTGGAGAACCTGAAGAAGGTGGTGACCAGGGTGGATGAGATGGAAAAGATAGGGGCCAATCTGAAAGAGCGGCTCCAGGTCATCACAGGGCTGCGCGAAAACCAACAGGGCCCCATCAACCTCATGGATCTGTTGAGTCGGAGTCTCCCTGAAACGCTTTGGCTCACCAGCCTGGGCGAAAAAGATTCCAAGATTCAGCTCGAGGGTTATTCACTGGACAATATCGGCGTTGCCAAATTTATGAAAAATCTCCAGTCCTCTCCGAACTTGTCTGCTGTGGAGCTTGTCAGCTCCCAGCAGGAGGTTATCGAAAGCCGAAAGGTGCAGAAATTTAGGATCGAGGCAACCCAGAATCGGAAATCGTCCTCGCCGGCCGTGGCCGGAGGCGCTCCGGACAAAAGTCCGGCCCTGGGTTCCCAGAAGTCCACGAAATCGTAGGGGATGTCATGGAAGGCTTGATCACGAAGCTCCTGCAAATGCGGCTGGCGCAGCGCTGGTTAGCTCTAGGGGGACTTCTGGTCGTTTTGGGAGTGCTCTACTATTTTCTCTCTTATTCGGGTAAAGCAGATGACATCGACCTATTAAACAAAAACCTCACACAAATCCAGGGGCAGGTGAGCAAGACCAGGACCGCAGCCCGCCGACTTGCAGCCTTGGAACGGCAGTTGGCGGCATATAACCAGGAACTGCAAGTGGCAACCCGCTCTCTTCCGGACAGTAAAGAGATTCCCGAGTTGTTGACCCAAGTATCCAACATCGGGAAACAGGCGGGACTGGAATTCTTACTGTTTCAGCCTCAGGGAGAGACTGCCCAATCGTTTTATGCTGCTGTTCCCGTCAAATTACAAATTGCCGGCTCTTTTTCTCAAATCATGACTTTCTTCCGTGGACTCAGCCAGCTCCCTCGCATTGTGAACGTGACGGATCTGAAAATCGGCGAGGCCGATGTGCAGCCGGGCCGGGTCACCCTGAAGATCGAATGTCTGGCAACGACCTTCCGCTTTCTGAGAGAACAGGAGGTTCGGGAAGCCGCCCAGAAATCCGCCAAGGGTGCTGCTCGAAAAGCCCCACCCGGCGGAGGTGCTCAGACGCCCGACTAAGACGACGCTGGAGGGTAGTTTCCATGGTCAAGACGAGAAATAAAACCTTGCAATTCTCTTGGCTTTTCTTGCTGGCTTTGATGTTTTCCGGCGGTTGTGCCACTACAACACCGGGTTCCGGCAAGTTCCAAGCGGACGCTTTCTCTGAGTCTCTTGCTGAGGCGCGGCTCATCCGGATCGATGTTGAAAAAAGTACCGGCGGCGCAGAGCGTCTCACCGTGGAGACTACGGTGCCGGTGAATTCCACAGCTTTTTTAGCCTCCAACCCACTGCGCTTGGATCTTGATCTTTCCGGGATCGATGGGGGAGTCCTTCCCCCTCAGCCGACGGTAAGAAGCGGCTTGATTAAAAAGGTTTCTGCCACGCGGCTTGCGGATAGCAAGATTCTGCGGATCGAGGCTGAGTTGCTGCGGCCTGTCTCCTTTGAAGTCACCCGCCAAGGAAAGCAAATCTTGGTTGAGCTGAAGGAAACGGGAGCCGGTTTCGCCGATGGGTCTGTTGGAAACGGAGGAAGTCCGGGACGAAGCAAGGCAAAACTAGTTTCCGATGGAGAGGAGCAGCCTAGAATCCAAACTGCTCAGGGAAAGACACCGCAAGCTCCGGCCTCAACGCAGGAAAAGACAGAACCGAAGAAGGAGCCGTCCACGGAAGAGGCAGCCACTGACAAGCAGTATACGGGTGCTCGCATCTCCCTCGATTTCCAGGATGCGGATCTTATCGGGGTGTTACGGCTCATTGCGGAAGTGAGCGGTCTGAATGTCATTACTACTCCGGAGGTTTCCGGAAAGCTCTCGTTGCGTCTGATCAATGTTCCCTGGGATCAGGCCCTGGATATTATCCTAAAGAACGCAAGCCTCAGCATGGTCCGCGAGGGCAACGTCGTCCGGATCGCACCGAAGACCCGACTGGCCCAGGAGCGGGAAGAGACCCTGCGGGCTCAAAAGTCGGAACAACAGGCAGAAGAACTGGTAACCCGGATTGTGCCTGTGAGCTATGCGGACACGAAGGAGTTGGTTTCAAACGTCAAGCCGCTGCTTACGGACCGGGGCACGGTTCAGGTAGACAGCAGAACAAACACCCTGATCATCAAGGATGTGGAGCGGGTGTTGGGAGATGTCACCCATCTGATCAAGACTCTGGATCGCCAGACTCCGCAGGTCTCCATTGAGGCCAAGGTTGTCGAGGTGAACCGCGAGTTTAGCCGGGAATTGGGAATTCAGTGGGGGGGCACCTATGTGAATCGGTACTCGGCAAACAATACCCGATTTCCCCGATCCGCGGTGATTACGGGAGGAGCTGGTCCAGGAGGAGCTGGCGCGGCAAACGTCGGAGGAGTGTCCCCTGGAATCCAGGGAAGCGATGTTTCGGGCAGTCTGGGAGCCTCGCCGGTGGGGGGCAACTATGTGGTCAATTTGCCTGCCACTGTTGTGGGGCCGGGTGCTGGAGGGGCGTTGGGAATCGTCCTGGGCAGTCCGACCCTCGACCCAGTCGTTCTAGCCGCCCAACTCTCAGCGGCTGAGTCTACCGGTAAAGGCCGTATCCTCTCCAATCCCAAGATCACCACTCTGGACAATAAGGAGGCCAGCATCGAGCAAGGGAGCTCCATCCCATACCAGACGACATCCGCTTCGGGAACCCAAACGCAATTTGTGGACGCTACCTTAAAGCTGACCGTGACCCCTCACATCACGGCGGAAAACACGGTCTCCATGAAGATCAAAGTGACGAAGAATGCTCCGAACACCGCAATCTCGGTAGGTGGAGCACCGAGCATCGATAAAAAAGAAGCAACCACGGAGGTCTTGGTCCGGGATGGTGAAACGACCGTCATCGGGGGGATTTTTACCAATGATCAAAGTGAGGCGATCAACCAAGTGCCGGGGCTCGGTGATATTCCCATCCTCGGTTGGCTTTTCAAGAACCAAAAAAAACAGGACAACTCTACCGAGCTTCTGATCTTCATCACACCGCGGATCGCCCGGAGCCAATAGGCCCGCCAGAATCCACAATTCCTGAGAGCAACTCTCTGGGGAGTTCAAGCGTGGAAACCGTTCGCCTCAATTTACCCGGAAAGCAGTACTCAATACTCATCGGCCGGGGTCTGTTGTCCCGCACAGGTGATATTCTGGCTGGACTGGTGGCGGGCCCTTCGCCAGGGCTCAGGACAGGCAAACAGGTGGCTGTGGTGAGTAACCCAACGGTTTCCCGCCTCTATGGGGAAACGGTCCTCGCAAGCCTCCAGGCCCACGGGTTCACCTCGCTTCTTGTGGAAATCCCGGATGGGGAAGAGTACAAAACCCTCGAATCGGTCTCGCTTGTGTACGAAGAGATTTTGGCCCGGCAACTGGATCGGGGCTCTACCTTGATAGCGTTGGGGGGAGGTGTCGTGGGTGATCTGACCGGTTTCGTGGCAGCCACCTATCTGCGGGGGATTCGCTACCTGCAGATACCCACCACCCTCCTGGCCCAGGTGGATAGTAGCGTCGGAGGAAAAACCGGGGTCAATCATGCCCGCGGGAAGAACCTGATTGGAGCCTTCCATCAGCCGGCCGCCGTGATCACCGATGTAGAAGTCTTGCGGAGCTTGCCCATGGAGGAATTCCGTTCAGGACTGGCCGAGGTGATCAAGTACGGTGTCATCGCCGATCCGGAGTTTTTTGCTTTCCTGGAAGCTTCTATCTCGCCGATCCGCTCCCGGGATGAGGCAGCTCTAGTGCGGATCGTTCGGCGGTGCTGCGAGATCAAGGCGTCTTACGTGGAAAAGGACGAGAGAGAGGAGAGCGGTCTTCGCGCCCATTTAAACTTTGGGCATACGTTTGGGCACGCTCTGGAGGCAGCCACTGGGTATTGTGCTTATCGCCATGGTGAGGCCGTGGCGGCGGGAATGATCTGTGCTGCCAAGCTTTCATCTCTCCTGGGCCTGTGTGAGAACCAAGATGCGCAGCGTCTTACGGCAGTTTTGAACTCGCTTGATCTGCCGGTGAACATGCGCGGTGTCACGCCCGCGGCAATTGCAGAAGCGCTGCTGTACGACAAGAAAGTTCTGGGGGGAACCTTGCGCTTTATCCTTATGAAAAAGATCGGAGAGGTTTTCCTTGCGGACAACGTGCCGTTGCCCGAGGTCCACAAAATTCTCGATAGTGCCTGTATTGCCTGAGGCTGCTGCAGGCTTTCAGCTTGACTTCGCCGTCCATTTGATGGATACTTTTGCCGATGTCGCCTTTGAAAAGACTTGAGATTCTTGTCTTACACGGGCCCAACCTCAATATGCTTGGGGTTCGGCAGCCGGAAATCTACGGCCGTATCACTCTGAAGGAAATTAACGAAGAGATCTTGCGCTGGGCTGAGGCGCACGGCACCGGGGTGGAGATCGTCCAATCCAATTCGGAAGGAGATCTGGTGGAAGCCATCCAGCGGGCCGCGCAGACCTATGATGCCATTGTCATCAATCCGGCGGCCTACACACACACCAGCGTTGCCATCCTGGATGCGCTTTTGGCCGTAGGCATTCCGAGTGTTGAGGTGCACATGACGAATATATACGGCAGAGAGGATTTTCGCCGCACGTCAATCACAGCCGCGGCAACTCGTGGCCAGATTTGCGGTTTCGGGGCGCACAGCTACATCCTGGGGCTGGAAGCTGTTTGGCATATTCTGACTGTCCCGCAGAAAACGGACTATTGATCCCTTCTTAACGGTTGAGGAAGACGGTGGACCTAAAAGATTTGGAAGAGTTGATCGATCTGTTTGAACGCAAAAAGATTGCCGAATTGGAGTTTGAGAAATCCGGCGTGCGAGTGCACCTTAAAAAGAATTTACATGCCGAAACCGTGAGTATGCCGTTTCCCTGGCCTGCTTTTCCGTCTGCGGGATCCGCGGCGGGAGCCAAGGGTGAACTGGACGCGGCCAACGGGAAAGGGAATCCCGCCGCCATGGCTTCGAGTCAGAATGTCGTCACGGTCACATCACCGATTGTCGGCACTTTCTATCGTGCCCCCTCTCCAGAAGCGCAATCCTTCGTGCAGGAAGGGGATTTGGTTGAAAAAGGGCAAGTGCTCTGCATCGTAGAAGCGATGAAGCTCATGAACGAGATCGAAGCGGAATGTGCCGGGAAAATCCTCTCCGCGCTGGTTGAAAACGGCAGCCCCGTGGAGTACGGACAGGTTCTTTTCCTGATCGAACCGCTTTGACCAATACTTTCCAAAGGCTATGTTCCATAAAATTCTAATTGCCAACCGGGGGGAAATCGCCCTCCGAATATTACGTGCCTGTAAAGAGATGGGGATTCGAACCGTTGCGGTTCATTCCACGGCGGACGTCGAAGCGACCCATGTCAGGCTGGCGGATGAATCTCTTTGCATAGGACCTCCCGAAAGCTCCGGCAGTTACCTCAACGTCGCCAGCATCATCAGTGCCGCCGAGATTACGGACGCCGAGGCCATCCATCCAGGCTATGGATTCCTGGCCGAAAATCCTCATTTCGCCGAAGTCTGCGAGAGCTGCCGGATCAAGTTCATCGGTCCCACCCCTGAACACCTACGCCTCATCGGGGACAAGGCCAAAGCCCGTAAGATAATGCAGGAGTCTGGGGTGCCCATCCTGATGGGCAGTGAATCCTCTCTGCAGAGTTCGGAGGAGGCAATCGAGTTGGCTCGGCAAGCGGGCTACCCCGTGTTGCTCAAAGCGGTGGCGGGCGGCGGGGGCAAGGGAATGAGGATCGTCAGAGACGAGGAAGGGTTGCTGAATGCCCTTCTCATGGTCCAGGCCGAGGCTTCCGCCTCTTTTGGGAATGACAGCATTTTCCTGGAGAAATTTCTTGAAAAAGCCCGTCATGTGGAAGTGCAGATTGTGGCCGATGAATTCGGCAACGTGGTTCACTGTGGGGACCGGGAGTGCACGATCCAGCGCCGCTATCAGAAACTCATCGAAGAGGGACCCTCACCTGCCATCAGCGATAAGCTTCGGGAAGAAATCGGCCGGGTGGCTGTAAAAGCGGTAAAGGCGATGGAGTACCGCAACGTGGGAACGATGGAATTCCTTCTGGATTCCGAGGGTCGCTACTACTTCATCGAGATGAACGGCAGAATTCAGGTGGAGCATGCCGTTACCGAAATGATCACGGGGATTGACCTCATCAAAGAACAAATCCGGATCGCTGCGGGCGAGAAGTTGCAATTCACGCAGAAGCAGGTTCATATTCACGGGCACAGCATTGAGTGCCGGATCAACGCCGAGGATCCGGAAAAGTTCATCCCGTGTCCGGGCCGGATTTCTTACCTGAATCTCCCCGGTGGACCCGGCGTGCGTGTGGATACGGCCATCTTTCCGGGCTACGAGGTCACTCCTCATTACGATTCCCTCATCGCGAAACTCATCGTCCACGGAGAAAACCGCATGGAAGCCATCTCCCGGATGATGAGGGCTCTGGGCGAGTTTCAGATCGAGGGGGTGAAAACGACCATTCCGTTTCACTTCCAGGTGCTCTCGGACCCGGAATTTATCCGGGGCGAGATCTCCACGGACTTTCTCGACCGTTATCACCTCCCGGCTGCGGCTAGGGGCTGAGGGACTTGCAGGTCTTCCCCGCCATGTTCCATGAATCCCCGCAGTGGGTTTCTTCGCATCGTCTCTGGCCCTCGTTTGGTAAGGGGTAAGGGTTTCGTGAGCTTGAGGCAAGGAAAACCACGTTGCACGAGTGCTCGAGGAAAGAGGCATCCTGGGAGGGTTGCTTTGGCCCTGCTTGTCATGCTTCTTTTTCCACTTCCGTGGAGCTCCGACGTTAGCGCGCAACGTTCGACTTCGCCTGAAGCCACCCGGATCGTTGTCGTTGATCCTGGCCATGGTGGCTCGGATTCCGGTCTGGTGGGGACCCTCGGAGTTCAGGAAAAGGACGTAACGTTGGCCTTTTCTCAGCTCCTGCAATCCTTGATTCAGGAGCGCTGGGGAACGAGAGCTCCCCTGACGAGGACCTCCGATGTTTCCGTTCCCGATGCTCTTCGAGTTGCTCGATCGAATCAGGAAAAGGCGTCTCTGTTCCTTGGGATTCACTTGGGGAGTTCGGACTCAAATCGACGGGGGATGCGCCTGCTCTACCCCGTTTTCCCTGGCGAGGGAAGGAATTCCGAAGGGTCAGCAGGGCAAAGGAGTGGTCCTTCCATGGTCCGGGTGTTGCTGTGGGATCAGTTTCCGAACTCTGTGACTCTCCAGGAAAGTCAGCGGCTGGCGCTTGAAACGGGAAAACGTCTCGCAGACAGCCAGGGTACACTGATCGGTGTCTACGGAGTCCCTCTTTCCGGGTTTCGCGGCTTATTGGCACCGGGTTTTTTCCTGGAACTCGGGCAGATATCCAATGCGGAGGAGGAAAGACATCTCAAGGACACGGCGAACCTTGCGAATTTGGCCCGGACTCTGCTTGTTGCGCTGGAGCAGACCTGGTGGATTCCCGGGCCAAAAGCACCGTAATCCAATTCATACAGAGGGCGCCTTGTGCGACTTCGATTCCTTTACTGGATTGCTGGAACGGTAATCTTCCTGGCTGCGGCGGGATGGGGAGTTTATCAGTATTGGTTTCGAGACGTTGGCATTCGGACCTCAGCGGTGAGAAGTGCTTCGACTCCGGCAGAGTCCCAAGAGGGAAAAGTCCCCGTGACCCTCTACTTGCCGGCCGCAGGTTCAGATGGGCTGAGGGAGGAAAAAAGAGAGCTTCCGGATTCTCCTCAGTTTGAGGAAAAGGCTGCCGCGGTGTTAGGAGAACTGCTAAAGGGGAATTCGGAATCTAGAGAGGGGCTCTTTTCGCGGGGGGCCAAAGTGCTGGCCGTTTTTTGGGACCCTCGTGG
>DATEAK010000238.1:0-4047 GCA_035288405.1 bacterium
TATTCAGGTTGGGATTGGAAACGAAAGAAACAGGGAGCGGAGGTTTGCAGAATCCCCTCACCCTCGCCCTCTCCCCATGGGGGCGAGGGTAAAGGGGAAAAGGGGGGCGAGGGGATGAAAGAGTTGCATGATGGAGGGAGAGGAAAGGGTAATGCCCTGGCGACTGCTTTAGGCAGTTTTCTCATCGGACCTCGACGAGATAGCCGTGTCGTCCAGGGCAATCCCAATAGCCGTCCGGTGCTTTATGTTTTCGGAGCGCTGGATCATTCTTGGTATGTGTAAAGCGTTTCTGACAATTTGGACATTCAAAAACGTAGCGAGGACCATATGAACTCCGGCCGCTCGCCGATGACCGTGTCAATCGATGACTGAGGCTTGAATACATTCCATGGCTCGAGGAGCTGGATGGTGGTATGGAAAGTGGTGCGGCAGAAGAAAACTCTATGCGGTACCGCGGCTCAAAGCCGTTACTGGTGACACGCAAGTTATCGATCTTGGCGGTGTTGAATGCCTTGATGTGGGTTGACCCTTGTTCCCATCCGTAGAGAAGTATGTTGCCGGTGCGCGCCTGGTGTAGGGAATAGGGTTCCACAGAACGATGCCGTCCGTCGTAATCAAACTCGATCAAGAGGCGGTTGGCTCCAGCGAAACGGATTGTTTCGAGGGGTAATCCTGTCCCCCAATAGCGAATGCCGGCCGGCGCGATTAGTTCGGTTCCGGCTGGAATAGGAGCCGGCGCACGCATCAATTCAGGCAGCGATGCGGATGGCTGGTCGATCCAACGCAGGAGGGACGGCAAGCGCCGGAGTAGCGTATCAAGATCCGGCAAGCTGGGAAGCTGATAAGCAAGCATGTTTGCCCACTCCGAGCGGAGTTCTTGATCATCCTCAACCAGCCGGATGAGTTCCCCGAGAGAGGGAGGTGCCAGCCCCTTCGCCGCGCACTTGTCGATAAAGAGTTTCCGGACATGATGGAAGTCGAAGGCATCCGGGCGGTTCTCGAGTAGGTAGACGACGTCGTAGAGGTCACGTGGTCTCGCCCGTTCATAGAGGGCACGGGTCTTTTCTGCGAGAAGTTCATCGAATGAATAGGTGAGTACCTCGATATTATCCGGCAGGGCGTCCGGGTAGGGATGAAAAATTACCCGCGAGCTCGGCGTATCAAGAATGGGTTCGTACTTTGTGAGGTCGAAAAGAATACGAGGGTAGCCGGGATATGCCAAAGGACCACGGTAAGGAATCCGACACTCAAAAGTAGGCTGACCTTGCTTGTTCTGCCGGGGGCGAACCTCGATTTGATCTTGGCGAAATTCTATGCCGCTCAGTTCGCTGACACGGCTGGTCAAGTCTCGGAGGGCGTTGTGTATCCCCTCCTGGGTATACGAAGCTTCTGGAAGCAGCGAGAAGTCGAGATCCTCGGAGAATCGATAGGTCTCAAGAAAGCACTTCTTGATGCAGGTACCGCCCTTAAAGATCCATGTGGTTCGTGTCGTCGATAGTCCGAACCCGGCGAGCAACCATCCGAGAACGTAATCTTTCTCGACTACTTCCGGACGCAACTGCCACTCAGTGGCCCGATCGAGGATGTCTTGCTTTCTGATCATGTATTCATCTTAAGAACGGTTGACTGATTTCTCCAGTGGGACGTTCACCCAGAGACGCCATCGTCGTACCAACTTTCCATGATGTCGTACTGCAGGCTCAAGTCGCACGTTGCCCGTGGTAATGTGCCTTCTTGCTTCTTCGAGGAAAACACTTTCGTCAGGCCAGAGGACCTCGGCTAAATAACCCAGCCGTTTCCAGGCTGCTCCCGAAGCGGCTTCTTTGCCTGCGGCGAGTAGCTTGGGGAGTTGGTGGCCCTGGCCGTGGCGGTACTCCTGCATGAACTGGAGGAGATGTCGCATGCCTCCACAGAGCTCGGGGCGACGCAGGCAGTCAACAATAGTTCGTTCCGCGCTGGAGACAAGTACTTGCTCCGCACCACGCCAAACTGCAACAAGGGAACCAGCAATTCGGGAGCGAGGAACGCGGAAGAGACGGAACTCGTGTCCAAGCAGTTTGGTTGATCGCTCCCGGATATGAGCGGCCGTTACAACGAGAGTGGAACGGAAGAGTTGCTCGGTAAGTCCCCAATGTTCGGCCGCACTCCATCCCCCGATGTAGCAAGGTGAAAAGGCTTCACGAGCTAGGACCCAAGGATCTTCGGCTACCAGGAGGCGACCCGGCTCTGCTTCAATAGGAAGCACAAAGTACAATCCGCGTCGGGCACGAAGGAGCCATCCCCGGCGAGTCAGCGTGGCGAGTTTCATGGCGGCCGCTCTTTGGGAAATACCTCCCATCGCCTGTGCCGCTCTGGAAACAGGGATCAAGCCGCTCTTGGCAGCTTTGGCAAGTTTTGCGATGATCGCGCGATCAGAATTCGACAATTCCCTACTTCCTTTTGGCTTTGATTCGGTTAGACGTTGTGTATTTCATGTGTCATAGTATACACCTATGCAATACTACGACACACGAACTATACCACAATGGGTCAACTCAGAGCAAGTGGTAAGAAGGCGAGAGATGTTTTCGATTTGTGTTCAACAGGGTAATGCTTTTACCTTCTTGAGAGCAAATGGAAAAGTTAAGTAAGGGATGCAAGCTATCAACGGTCGGAGGTCAGCGATCAGCTTGGGATGGGAAACGGAAGAAACAGGGGGGAGATTTGCAGAAGAAATTCCCCTCACCCTTTCCCTCTCCCCAAGTGGGCGAGGGGATGAGAGAGTTGCAAGATGGGGGAAGGGTAGATGAATAGAATAGGGGCGAGGGGATGAAAAGGTCACGACACCTGTTCAGAGGGCTCCTGCGTCCGTGCAAGGCCGGAACTTGGGCAGCGTCATCTCGGGAGTCACATCTTCAAAGACGACCTCCACGTGCATATCACAGGTCACTTGCTCCGGAGGAATACCCACCACGTTCGAGAGCAACCGGGCTCCTTCTTCCAGCTCGATGACGGCGACGGTATAAGGGAGATCCGCTTCAAAGGCCGGATGATAGAGACGGCGGTAGACGACAAATGAAAACACCTTCCCTTTCCCGCTCACCTTCTCCCACTCCACTTCCCGGGAAAGACACTCCGGACACAGGATCGCCGGGGGAAAGCGGAGATCTCCGCAGCTCCGGCAGCGCTGGATCTTCAACTCGTGTTTCTTGCAGGCCGACCAGAACGGCTCCGAGAGATATGAGGGGACCGGCAGCGGTTTTTTGTATTCGATTTCAGCCACGAGATCATCTCCTCAAAATTAACGTTGAGTGGCACACAGTGTTGCCTCCGTGACCGCTGACGATGGCAATCTCCGCATCTTTCACCTGGCGCTCCGGGGGGCGATCCCCCCGGATTTGGTGCACCGCTTCCACGATCTGGAGCATGCCCTCCACGTGCCCTTCGGAGAGCTGGCCCCCGGAGGTGTTCGTGGGTAAGCTCCCGCCCAGGGAAAGGGCCCCGGAAGAGACAAAAGCTCCCCCTTCCCCCTTCTTGCAAAATCCATAGTCTTCCAAGGTCACCATCACGATGTAGGTAAAGCAGTCATAGATTTCGGCCACATCCACGTCAGCCGCAGCGATTCCGGCCATGCGGAAGGCCGACGCCGCGCTCTCCTTACCTCCCAGCGTGGTCATATTGTCGCCGTGAAACCAGCCGCGCGTGTTGTTCTTTTGCCCGAAGCCCATGATGAAAACAGGCCGCTGTTTCAAATCCCGGGCCCGCTTGGCGGAGGTCACGACGACAGCTCCGGCACCGTCCGTATTCAAACTGCAGTCCAGCATATTGTAGGGCTCCACGATGGGGCGCGCCTTGAGATAATCCTCCAGTGTGATCGGCTCGCGCATCTGGGCCAGGGGATTCAGTGAGGCGTGTTTCCGGAAAGTGACGGAGATGTGCCCGAGCTGTTCCTTCGTGGTCCCGTAGAGGTGCATGTGGCGGCGGCAGCCCAAGGCGTGCATGCCCGCGGCGCCGATATGCCCGAATTCGGGACCCATCTCCACCGCTTCCCCCGGAAGCCTGAGCCCG
>DATEAK010000239.1:0-3019 GCA_035288405.1 bacterium
CGAACTGGGTGAATCAGCTCAGCATCACCCGCCGTTTGTTTGAGAAGATCATGGGGATCCACCACCGGGCCGTGTTACCGACTTTTGCTCGCCAGACATTTGCCGCCTGGCACCGCCGCATGCGCCGGGACGGGGCCCGGGCGGGCGCCAATGGGAAAGTCGTGCTCTTCTATACCTGCCTGGTGAACTACCACGAACCGGAAGTCGGCAGGGCCGCAGTGCAGGTTCTCGAGCACAACGATGTGGAAGTCGTCTGCCCGCCCCAGCGTTGTTGTGGGATGCCTTATCTGGATACCGGGAATCTGCCAGCGGCTGTGAAGCGTGCACGCTATAATGTGGAAAGACTTGTGCCGTACGTGCGGGCCGGATACACAATTGTTTCTCCAGGACCCAGTTGCAGCCTCATGTTGCGACAAGAATACCCCCATCTTCTCTCTTCTCCGGAAGCCCGAGAGGTAGCGAGCCACACCCAGGATCTATGCGAGTATCTGATGAAACTCAATGCGCAAGGGAAGCTGCGGCGGGATTGGACCCCTCTGCAGGAAGGGATTCTGTATCATCACCCCTGCCACCTTCAGGTGCAGAATATCGGGCGCAAATCGTGGGATTTATTGGCGCTGATCTCCGAGAAGGAAGTCGGCTGTGTTACCCAGTGTTCCGGGCACGACGGCACCTGGAGCATGAAGCGGGAATACCATGAACTGTCCCATCAGATTGGCGGGAAGCTCTATTCTCGGGTGCAGGAATCTTTGAGTTCTCTGGTGGCCTGCGACTGTTCCCTGGCTCAGAAACAGATTACCCAGGGGACAGGAAAGAAGGCCGTGCATCCCATTTTGCTGGTTGCCAGAGCCTACGGACTTGGGGGGGAAGGAAGCAGTGGAGAAACTCACTCGCAGTGATATTCAGGATATCATCGCCTACGAAAAGGAACGGGTCTCATTTCGCAGGGAGATCATCGCTCTCAAGAAATCCAGGCGAGTTCTCGTGGGCCCCATGATTGCCCTTGTGTTTGAGAATCGGGAGACCGTCCGCTTTCAGATTCAGGAAATGATGCGGGCCGAGCGGATCGTGGAAGAAGAAGCCATTGCCCATGAGATCGAAGCCTACAACGAATTAATTCCCGGTGAGGGAGAATTGAGCGCCACTTTGTTTGTGGAGCTTGATGACCCCAGCCGCATTCGCCGGGTCCTCGATGACTTGATTGGTGTCAACGAAAAGGTCTTCCTAGAGATCGGCGGTGAAAGGATTCAAGCGATCTTCCAGCCGGGCACCTATCGGGAAGACCGGGTGAGCGCTGTGCACTACGTCAAGTTCCGCCTGACTCCGGAACAGATCCGGGTTTTCCAGGAAGGCGCCAGCTCGATTGCTTTCCTCATGGATCACCCCAATTACAAGGCCCGCGTTGTTCTCTCCGGAGACACGCGTCAGGCGCTCAGCCTGGATTTGGTAAAAGGTTGACGCCCGGTCCCGCAACCTCCTCCTTTTTCTCTATGAAAATAGAGCACGTGGACTATTGAAGAAGC
The DNA here is from genome assembly GCA_035288405.1 of bacterium. GTDB lineage: Bacteria > JACPSX01 > JACPSX01 > JACPSX01 > JACPSX01 > JACPSX01. The sequence goes on from DATEAK010000239.1 coordinate 1,524, forward strand.
ATGCGATGAAGGGTTTACTTTGAGCCAGGAAGAGGAGAAGGTCTATGGTCAGTGTGAGCAATAAAGAGGAAACCGAACTGCAAGTATGCCCGTACCTGCGCCAGATGGAAGCGGACTGGCTGTCCATGGACGCCGGCGGCTTCTATTGTTGCGGGCATCGTAGGCGCATCAAGGTGCTCCACAGCGGCGAGCGCTTGACCCTCTGCGAGTACCCGAACTTCACCTCCTGCAGCGAGTACCAGATCCAGGAGGGGGAGAAGGATAAGGGTCGCTTCTAGGGAACAACGTCTACTTCAGGGTTTCTTCTAGTAGACCGAGGAATGACTGAGTCCGGGAGGAGGGGCCGCCGGTCAGAGACCAGAGACCGTCAGCGCTAAGAAGAGGTCCCTGATGCCAGAGATCCCGCAAAAACTTTCCTGCCTTTGGGTTCAAGAACCAATCCTCATTGAAATTTTCCCGCAAATATTTTCCGAGCTGAGCTGCCAGACTGATTCCTTCCAGAGAAAGCACAGCCGGGAGGTCTTCGCAGATCGCTTGCACGAAAGAGAGCTTGCTTGCCTCAACCTGACACGTTTCCCTCAAGATTTCTGACCACTCTCTGTAGGCCCGCCCGGGGGCACCGTTCGGATACAGCCAGGCTTCAAATCGGACGGCCCCGGTCCAAACGCGCAGGCGATACAGAATCCGGAAGGTCGTGTACATCAGGAGGTCCTTAACCCGGCTTGCTTTTAAAACACGTTGGAGCCAATTTCGATCCAGCAAGCACAAGGACCAGAGATGGCCATAGGCAATCCGGAGGATCGAGTCCCCAAACCAGCGCCAGCTTAGAGGATCACGTTCTTCCAATGCGCTCAGGTAGAGGGCCTGTCCCATCTCCCGAAGATAGGACTCGAACGGCCGAATGCCGCTCTGTGGGGAATAGAGAAGCACAATTTTCCCGGGGACGTCGAGCGGGAGAGTGACCGCCTCTCCCCACGGAAGTTTGGAGCCGCAGGAAAACGAAACAACCCGGCCTGCTGCTTTGGGATCCAACTCCATCCGGTGAAGAGACCGCTCCGGGGCCATCGCCATCGCTCCCTGAGAAAAGATAGGATCAAAAGCAGGACTGTTGAGGAGCCGTGGAAGATCTACGGCTTTTAGAGTGGCCGGCGATTCACCCACCAGCTTCTGAGAGAAGTAGGAAAGGAGGTCTCTATAGGAGTCATTCGTTAATGAGAGCAGTGAGTCGACTTCAGCGTGGGAGAGAGGATTCGGCGTGGCCCATAGGACACGGCAGCGCTCCTGTGCATCTTTCCACTCTTGCTCTTCACACAGGCCCAGGCGACCTTCCAGAATCCGGGCGCAAAGATCCATGTATTGGGAGGCCCGGCGGTCAACAAGGACGCCGATCTGCTGGCGGCCCTCCCCCTGCTCGAGTTCGCGCAGGGTGGCGGCCGCCTGCCAAAAATTCCCTTTCTCCGTTGGAAATTCGATTCCGGAGATGGACAACGCATTTA
>DATEAK010000240.1:0-6604 GCA_035288405.1 bacterium
GATGGGAGCACGCCCGCTCTGGAGAGAGGTAAACAGTGTTTGAGCTTCCACCTGTTCGAGGCTTGCCTTTACGGAAAGCTGCCCTTGCCGAGAACCATACCCCAGGAACCCCTCGGCCCGCACCAATCCCCCCGCGGCTCGGAAGGTCAGGGAACTTACATTGATTCGATCCTTCTCTCTGCGGGTTTTGGCTTCCAGGTTTTCCAGCCTTATCCCCTTGTAGAAGACCCGATCTGCTTGGATTCGCCCGGTGATGATGAGAGGTTTCCAAAAATCTCTCGGAGCTTTCCCTGGTTTTTTGACTTCGGGTCGACGCGGGGACACTGGGGGGAGACGCTGAAACAGTTTGGAAAGGAGGAGAAGACTCTCCACATCCAGGCGGGGGGAATTCAAGGAAAAATCCACTTCCGGCGACTGGACGTTGGAAAAGTTCGGGAGGATGTTTCCGGATAGTTCGTAAACCCGTTCTCCCTGATAAGAGACCTTGGTTTTGATTTGGAACCGGACGGCTCCCTTCAGGGAAAGATTGCGAACCGAAAGGTTTAAATCAGTGAGCGAGAAAAGGAGCGTGGAGTCCGGCGTGGAATATAGAATGCTCCCTTTCTGAATGTCCAAACTTCCCAGCGAGAAACCCTCCCAGGCGGCCCAGGGTGCGGGCGCCTCTTTGGACGGAGCCGGGCTTTGCGGTTCCGGCAGGGAAGTGGTCGACACCAGAGTCAACTTCCTGCCTGGAGGGGTCGGATTGCGTGGTAGCGGCTCAGAAGATCCCATCGTGAGTGCCGTGCGTTGCTCCGTCATTCTCACCACCGGAGTATCGATTGTGACCGAGGCCAGGCGGATTTCTTTGAGGAGCAGGGGAAGAAATTTGAGGTGTATCCGTAGTTCCCGGGCATTGAGAGCGACCTGGGTGGGTTCTCCCTCGGTTGGGTAGAGGACGAAGTCTCCGAGCCCTAAACTGACCCCGCCAATCAAGGAGAGAGACACTTTGCCGACGGAGACCCGCCGTCCCAACGCCCTTCCCATCCGGGACTCGATCACCTCCCGGTAGACTCCGAGATTGATCAGCATGGGCACAACGAGCAGGACGAGGATCAGGGCCAGAACGACACCGCCACTCCAGATGAGAGCTTTGCGCGCCCGCATTCCTACCGTTTCTTCCTCCGCTAAGTCACTGCACCTGGAGGCGGCGGCGCAGGAGTTCGCTGACCCGCTGCGGATTGGCCTGCCCCTTGGTTGCTTTCATGATCTGTCCCACGAAGAATCCAAACAGTTTTTCTTTTCCTTGGCGGTAAGCCGCCACCTGATCGGGATTGTCCGAGATGACCCGGGAGATCACCTCGTCCAGGGCCCTTTCGTCGCTGATCTGGGCCATCCCCTTCTCGGTCACGATCTCCCGGGGGGACCGGCGGCTGCCGTACATCTCCGTGAAGATCTCTTTTGCCATCTTCCCGCTGATGGTCCCTTCCTCGATCAGCGTGAGAAGTTCTGCGAGATGTTCGGGTGTCACCGGGCAATCCTCGATCTCCCGATCGTCCTTGTTCATCTCCCGCAGGAGTTCTCCCATGATCCAGTTGCCGACGATCTTGGGCTCAGGATGGATTCGAACGCACCCCTCGAAATAATCGGCCAAAGCCTTGGAGGCGGTGAGGATGCCGGCGTCGTATTCGGGGATCCCGTACTGGGAGATGAAGCGGGCCTTTTTGGCATCCGGAAGTTCGGGCAGGCTTGCCCGGATTTTCTCGATCCACGCCGGATCCACAACCAACGGGACCAGATCGGGCTCGGGAAAATAGCGATAGTCGTGAGCCTCTTCTTTGCTCCGCATGGACAGCGTGATTCCACGGGCGGAGTCCCACAGACGGGTCTCTTGCACGATGGTCTGTCCCTGCTCGAGCAGGCGCTGCTGGCGTTCCATCTCGTATTCGAGTGCCTTCTGGACGAAGCGGAAGGAGTTCATGTTCTTTACTTCCGTCTTCACTCCGAGTTCGGTGGCTCCCACCGGTCTCAGGGAGACATTGGCGTCGCAGCGCAAGCTCCCCTCTTCCATGTTCCCGTCGCAGACTTCCAGGTAGCGCAGCAGATCGCGCAGTTTCGTCATGTAGGCGCGGGCTTCTTCGGGAGAGTGGATCTCCGGCTCGCTGACGATTTCAATCAGAGGGACTCCGCAGCGGTTTAGGTCCACATAACTGCTGCGAGGATCCCCCAGGTTTTCCCCGTGGAAGAGCTTTCCCGCGTCTTCCTCCATGTGAATGCGGTGGATGCCGATTTGCTTGCTTTCTCCCGCTATGTCGATTTCCAGGTAACCCCGGGTGGCCAAAGGCAGTTCGTACTGGGAAATTTGATACCCTTTGGGGAGATCGGGGTAGAAATAGTTTTTGCGGGCGAACTGGCTGAGGGGTGCGATTGTGCAGTGGGTGGCCAGAGCTGCCTTGATCGTGAACTCTACGATCTTGCGGTTCAGGACGGGAAGTGCGCCCGGCATCCCGATGCACACGGGGCAGGTCTGGCTGTTGGGAGGAGCTCCGAAGCGGGTGCTGCACGTGCAAAACACCTTGGAGTTTGTGGAGAGCTGGGCGTGCACCTCAAGGCCGATGACCGCTTCGTACTTCACCTCTTCCTCCCGACTCGATTAAACCGGTGCCGGTTTCTCATGCCATTCGGTGGCCTGCTCGAACGCGTAGCCGGCCCGCAGCAATACGGTTTCCTCAAACGGCCGGCCGATGAGCTGGAGCCCCACCGGAAGTCCGGCGGCCGTGAACCCGCAGGGAAGTACCAGGCCGGGAAGACCCGCCAGGTTTACGGGAATCGTGAAGATGTCCGATAGATACATCTGCAAAGGATCCCCGATCTTTTCCCCGAGCTTGAAGGCGGCCATGGGGGCCGTCGGTGTGGCAATCACATCGACCGTCTGAAATACCTGGTCAAAGTCTTCTTTGATCAGTGTGCGAACTTTCTGGGCTTTCAGGTAGTACGCATCGTAATACCCGGCACTGAGAGCATAGGTCCCCAGCATGATCCGGCGTTTGACTTCGATTCCGAAGCCTGCGGATCGGGTCTGCATGTACATGGTCGGAAGATCTCCGTCGCCGCCGCCGCGCAGCCCGTATTTCACTCCGTCGTAGCGGGCCAGATTGGAGCTGGCCTCGGCAGTGGCCAGCAGGTAATAGGTGGCCACTGCGTATTCCGTGTGGGGCAGGGAAACCTCGGAAACTTGCATGCCGAGCTGTTCGAGAGTCTCCACCGAGTTGCGCACCGCCTCTTCGACTTCCCGATCCATCCCTGCCACGAAGTATTCCTTTGGTATTCCCACGCGCAGGCCGGCGGCTCCGCGGACCATCTCCGACTCATAGGGCGGGACTGGAAAGGGTGCGGACGTGGAGTCGCGGGGATCGTGTCCGCTGATGGCTTCGAGCAGGATCGCGGTGTCCCGCACTTCTCGCGTCATGGGACCGATCTGGTCCAGGGAGGAAGCGTAAGCCACCAGGCCGTAGCGAGACACCCTGCCGTACGTTGGTTTGAGTCCCACGATTCCGCAGAAGGCGGCCGGCTGGCGAATGGATCCCCCTGTATCCGAGCCCAGAGCGGCACTGCATTGCCGGGCTGCGACGCAGGCCGCCGAGCCTCCGCTGGAGCCTCCGGGAACCCGCTGCAGATCCCACGGGTTCCGCGAGATCCCGAAGTGCGAGGTCTCGGTGGAAGAGCCCATGGCAAACTCATCCATGTTTGTCTTACCCAGGAAAACCGCGCCCTGGGCTCGCAGTTTGACCATTGCCGTAGCATCGTAAGGGGGGACATAGTTGTCGAGAATTCGCGACCCGCACGTCGTCTTTACGCCCCGCGTTGAAATCAGATCCTTGATGGCCAGGGGGATTCCCAAAAGAGGCGGGGCTGCTGCTTCCCGGCGACGGCGGTCGTCGGCTTGGTCCGCTTCCGCCAGGGCACTTTCTTTCGTCAGAGTGATGAAAGCGTGGATGCGGGGCTCCACCGCCTCGATTCTCTGAAAGAAAGCCTCGGTGAGCTGGCGGCTTGAAATTTCACCCTTGTGCAGGAGTTCGCGGGCTTCATGGAGGGAGAGTTCCCACAGGTCCACGGCGATGGTTCCTTTATTCCACGATTTTGGGCACCCGGTGGTGGTTGTGTTCCGGAGCCGGGCTGTTCGCCAGAGCCTCCTCCACCGGGAGGGATTCACCCACTTCATCCGGTCGAAAGACGTTTTGCACCGGAATGACATGAGAGGTGGGGGTGACTCGAGAGGTATCCAATTCGTTCAGCTTATCAACGTAAGCCAGAATGTCGCTTAACTGACGGGTAAACATCTCGCGCTCAGCGTCATCCAGGGCCAGGCGCGCCAGCTTGGCCACGTGCTCGACTTCTTGGGGTGTAATCTTCATGGTCCCCTCCGGGAAATTTCATTGAAAACTAAACTGTTTGGCCCGCTAAGTCAACCCCGATCCGAGGGCACCCACCTGTCTGCGCCTGCCTGTGCATCCGCACGCAGACAGGTGTCGGCACAGGCAAGCGCAGGGGCGCCCGTACATAAAATAGCCGTCGGCAATCAGCTTCGGAGGGTCTATAGGAACCTCCTCCGAACCGAGCCTCGTGCTACGCCGGAGTTAACGGTGCAAACTTGGCCAGCAACTTCTTGGCCCCGGCCCTGTCAAAGAACACCGTGAGTTTTAAACTCTCCCCGCTCCCCTCCCGTTGCCGGATCACGCCCGCGCCAAATTGGGGATGAAGAACTCTGCGGCCGGGGGCAAATGGATCGTCCGTCTTACCCGAAGTTGGCGCCACTGCCTCCCTCTTCTCTCCGTTTCCCCTCTGGCTGATTGCTGAGCGCTGATCGTTGAACGCGTCCTCGAATTGTATTTCTAAGAACTCCTCAGGAATTTCGCTCAAGAAACGCGACGGGCGGTTGGAAGTCGGGGCGCCATACCAGTACCGGCCCATGGCGCTGGACAGATAGAGGTGCTTCCGTGCCCGGGTCATGCCGACATAACAGAGCCGGCGCTCCTCTTCCATTTCGTCCGGACTCGAAAGAGAGCGCTGGTGGGGAAAGATCCCCTCCTCCATGCCCACAATGATGACCAGAGGGAATTCCAACCCTTTTGAATTATGCAGCGTCATCAGTGAAACGCCGGCGGATTGCTCGCGGCCTTCGTCATTAGGGGTGAGAAGAGAGACGTGGTCGAGAAAACCAGCCAGAGTTTCATCCCCCGATTGCTCTCGGAAGGTCGCAGCCGAGCCCTTGAGTTCCATTACGTTTTCCCAGCGCTGGGAAAATTCTTCCGGGGATTGGCGCTGCAGCCAGTCCCGGTAGCCGGACTCCTCGGCGACTTTTTCGATACACTCTGCGATGGGTGCGATCCCTTGCCATCTTGGGATCATCTCCAGAAACCGGCTCAGGCTCTTACGGGCAGGTGAAGGAAGACCTTCCTGCTCGGCCAGCCGGAGGGCTCCCTCCCACAACGGTATCCCTTGTTCCCGAGCATTGCTCTGGAGACGCTCCAAACTGATTTTTCCGAAACCCCGTGGAGGGACGTTCAAGATCCTTAGAAACGCGGAGGAATCCTCCGGGTTGGCCACGACTCTCAAATAAGCGATCAGGTCTCGTACCTCGCGGCGCTCGTAGAATCGAGTCCCGCCGACGATGAAGTAGGGGACCCCTTCCTGCCGCAGGCCTTCTTCCAGAAGCCGGGATTGGGCATGGGTGCGGTACAGAATTGCGGCGTCTCCCCAAGAGAGGGTCCCCTCTCGTCGGAGCCGGGCCAAAGTGGCGGCGACCCAGCGCGCTTCTTTGACCCCATCCTGAGCTTGAAACCAGATGATCTTTTCCCCGGTACCGTTCCGGGTCCATAAGGTTTTGCCAAGCCGCTTGCGGTTGTGCGCAATGAGACCGGAAGCGGCGCCCAAGATGTTTTCCGTGGAGCGATAATTTTCTTCCAGGCGAATGACCCGCGAACCCGGAAAGTCCCGTTCAAAGCGCAGGATGTGCTCCAGGTCCGCTCCCCGCCAGCGGTAGATGGATTGATCCTCATCTCCCACGGCACACAGGTTTTCACCCGCGCCGCACAGCTCTTTGAGCAGATCATTCTGAATTCCGTTTGTATCTTGATACTCATCGACCAGGACGAAAGGAAAGTGGTCCCGGTAGCGGGAACGCACATCAGGAAATTCTTTCAGGAGACGATGACCGCCCAGCAGCAGGTCGTCAAAGTCCAGAAGGCCGCTTTCCCTAAGCTTGCGTTCGTAGGAAGACTGAATGGCAGGTAGAGCCGAACCCATCCGGCCTTCCTCCGCAAAAAAGTCCGACCCGTTGCCGTTAACGCGTGAAGTTTTCGCCTTGCTCAGCAGCGAGAGCACGCGGCGGGGAGGATAGGATTCAATACTGAGTCCCATTTCCTGCAAGATCTGGCGCACCAGGGAAATGCTCTCATCGTCGTCCGCTATGGAAAATCGCGGAGGCAAATCCAGGAGCTGACCTTCCCGGCGCAACAGCGAAAGACAGAAGGAATGGAAGGTTCCTACGGTGCAGGACAGTTTGGCAATCCCCAGAAGGGACTCGGTGCGACTGCGCATTTCCTCGGCGGCACGGTTGGTGAAGGTC
>DATEAK010000241.1:0-12412 GCA_035288405.1 bacterium
CCTTGCCGATCTTGCGCACCACGGCCTGATTCGCAATGCGTGCCGCCGTGCCGAAATCGGCTCCTGCCAGAAGGCTCAGCGTCACCACTCCGATGAGTGTGTCTTTCATTCCCGTACTGTCCACGATGGATTCCCGCGGCAGCAGGAACTGGAAGGCCTGACGCTCCGACGTGTACAGGCAGATCTCCTCATCACCCTTCATCATGATGACCCCTTTGGCGCCCAGAAGATCGCAGATCGTGTAGGCAATGGTGGCGCTGTCGGTCATCAGGCTGTTCACGCGTCGGAAGACGAATTCCTGGGATTGCTCGTAATCAAATGCGAGGAGAGTTGTATTGACAAAGTAATCTGCATGGCGAGGCTTGGATTCCACCACGGTCAGCTTGCCGTGCTGGTTGGCCAGGGAAAGGATCCCCCGGGCCAGGTCCGGATTGCTAAAAACCCCTTTGTCGTAATCGGAGAGCACGATGGCCTGCACTACTTCCAGATGGGATTCCACGTACTTGAGCATGGAGGCCATCTCCGACTCCTGGATGGGATCGTTGGATTCCTGGTCGTAGCGGAGCATCTGGCGGTTGTGGCCTGTGGACATAATCCGGGCTTTCAGCGTCGTGGGCCGGTTTTCAGAAAGAAAAATCCCACCTGTGTCCATGCCGGCCTCGATGCATGCTTTGCGGAACCAATGCGCGGCATCGTCGTAGCCCACGATTCCTGACAGAAAGACCTTGGCGTCCAGTGCCCGCAGGTTGTTGGCCACGTTGGCCGCCCCTCCAAGCTTGTACTCCTCCCGGTCGATCTTCAAGATCGGAACCGGGGCCTCGTGAGACAGCCGCACAGGTGTCCCCCACAGGTAGCGATCGGTCATCAGATCCCCTACGACCAGGACACCGAACTGGGGGAATTTTTCCAGATAGTTCTTCATTTCGCCCTTTCGTGATTCGTTGGAGGCGGCGCCTCTCGTGAGGTATCGTCATGTCCTTGGAAATGCTTTATCTTATCCGGGAGGTGGCCGTTAGGTCAATGGCAAAGATGGCAGGAATTTTGCCGCTCCCTGCGGGAATGATTGCCTGGAGTTCCTGACCGGCTTGGACGATAAATAGGAATGGAACTCGAATGCCTCTTTTCCGTTTGCTTGACAAGGCCGGGAAGATCCTTTAGAAGGTAGCTAACACAAGAGTTTCTGCCGGCTCTTGAGCCGGGGTACTCATACTGGGATGACTCAAGGAGGAATCGAGCATGCCGGAACAGGATCAAGTAGCCAGAGATTCATCTGGGGAAGGCACAGTCTCCGGAGCCAAGCAGGAGATCGAAGCTCTTAGGGAGTTGTTGCAGGAAGTGTCCCAGGAGCGGCGCAGCTTGAAGACCATGCTCGATTACGCGGACATGAAAACCAAGGAACTAGCCGATAAGAGCGGGGTTTTCGAAGCCATTGAGGAGAATATCACCCGTCTGCAAGGCAATGCCAAAAAAGTGGAAGACCGAGTCAGCTCGATCGACCAGTTCCAGACACGGCTCGACGAGGCCGAGCGGGGGATGCACCGTCTCGACGATCTGGGTGCTACGGTCAAACGGGAAGTGACGAGCCTCAATTCCCTGGTTGAGCACGTCATGAACAAGACCAAGGCCTTGACCCAGCAGCGGCGCCTGGTGGAGAAGGCCAACGAGGAAGCGGGCCGGCTCAACGTCCTCCTGTGGGATATGGAGTCCAAGGTCAACAAATTAGCGGAAGAAAACAAGCTGATCAAGAAAGCCGAAAAGAATGTGGCGAAACTCGAGGGGATGATCGAGGGTGTGACGTCCCGGATGAATCAGGTGGGCTCTCTGAGAGATCTGATCACCCAGGCCTCCTACAAGATCGAGACTCTGGAGAACCTTTCCGAGGGGCTGGAGGGGACTCTCAGCAAGTTCCAGAAGGACCGGGAATTTGTGGAAGCCCTCAAGGTGGATTCAGATATCCTCCGGGAAACTCTGGAAAATTGCCAGCGCAACATGGATGAGCTCTTCAAGCAGGACGCCCAGGTGGAAGAGATGCGCAAAGAGATCAACGTACTGGGCCCCTCCTTGGAAGCGATGCGGACGGAGATGAGAAGTCTGTCCCAGCGGGGCGAGATCCTGCAACGGGTGGGGCAGCGTCTCAAGGAACTCGATGCTCTAAACGCGCAGCTTGCCGATAAGGTCGCCAAGGTATCCGAGGACAAGGGAGAGGTCGACAAGATCGAGCAAAAGGTCCGCCAGGTCCACACGTTCCTAACGGACGAGGTGGAGAAGAAGATGGAAACCCTCATGGTGCAGGCCGCCAACGTGGAGGAGACCCGCCGCAAGTTGGAAGACTTCGCCTTCAGCCTTCGGGAGGTGGAAAGTAAATTCGCGGGCTTCCGGGAAGAGCTCAAGGGGGTGGATGCCATCGAGACGAACCTGAAGCGTCTGGGCCAGATGTCCCAAGACGTCACCGTGAGGGTCGAAGAAGTCGCTGCCCGCCGCCAGCTCGTGGAGCAAGTCGAGCGGAAGCTCAACGACCTGAACAATACGGTGATCAATATCGACATGAAGATGGAGACCCAGCTCCAGCGCAAGGGCCTGGTCGACAAGCTGGAAAAGAAGCTCGATGCGCTTGATTTTTACCTGGAAGACGCCAACCTCAAGGTGGACAAAACGACCAACCGGATTGCCTTCATCGAGAAGGTCGACAAGCGCATGGATTCCCTGCGGGATCTCATGGACGAGGTGGAGAACCGGATCCTGGATCTGACCAAGGATAAGGTTTCGGTCGATGCTCAGGAAAAGAGAATTAACAAGCTGGTCATCACACTGGAGCAGCTCAGCGAGACCGTGGACAAGAAAATCTCGCAACTGGTCAAGGGCCAGGCGGAGTTTGCCAAATTAACTGAGATCAAGGATAACCTGATCATCATGCTCCAGGAAATCGACGGCAAGGTGGAACGGGTCAACGCCAAGACACGGTCGGTTGACGAGGTTGAGGAGAAACTGATCACCTCCGAGGGGAAGATCCGGGAGCTGGAAGTCCGTATCGACTCCATCAAGGACGAGGAAGACCTGCTGCTGCAAACCGAGAAGCGCGTGGGACAATTGAGCGCCATGCTCGACACGATCGACGGCCGAATGAGCCAAATCTCGGAGAAGGAAAAGCTCTTAAGAGGCGTGCAGCAAGACGTGGCCACGGTGCATTCCCTCCTTGAAGAAGCCCGCCAGGAAATCAAGACCCTGCAATCCGAGAGCAAGCGGCTTGATGAGGTGGCGCAGAGGGTGGATGGTCTCGTCCAGGTCAATCGAGAGGTATCCTCCGAGATGGAGGATCTGGCCCGCAGAGAGGTCGAGATCGAGCGCGCCGAAGAACGCCTCAATCATCTGCAGATTGCCTACGAAGACATGAAGGTGAAACTGACCAATCTGGCCCAGGAAACCCAGCTTGTGGAACGGGCCCAGGAAAAGGCCTCGGAACTGCGCTTTCTGATCGATGAGACGGAGAAAAAGATGCAGGATTTGATCCGTTCCAGGGAGATGCAGTAAGGCTGTCGAGAGCCATGTCACGGAAAGTCGATCGGAAAGCGTCCATCGAGCCCATGACGTTCGAGGATCTGGAAGCAGTCATGGCGATCGAGAAGCTTTCCTTTTCCTCTCCCTGGTCCCGATCGGCCTTTGTTCATGAACTAGGGCTCGAGGGCCTCTCCTGTAATCTGGTTATCCGCCACCCCGATAGTCACTTCCCCGGCCATGTCGCGGGTTATGTCTGCTTCTGGCACGTCGTCGACGAGATCCACATCACGAATCTGGCAGTTCACCCCGATTTACGCCGGCGTGGCTTCGGCCGCAACTTGATCCAGGAAGTTCGGAAATTTGCCGAATCCAGCCGGGCGAAACGGTTGCTTCTCGAAGTCCGGCGCTCGAATTTTTCCGCCCAAAATCTCTACCGGGAACTGGGATTTTCGCCGATCGGGGTTCGCCGGGGGTACTATGAGGATACGAGCGAAGATGCCCTGGTGATGGAACTCATTTTGCCATAGAGACTGCTCCGAGACTCAGGGCGAAGATGAACTTTCGAAGATCCCATCGGGACCCGTTCGGGAAGGATAAATTCTGTAGCTGAATCCCTGGGAGAGGCGGGGCGAGCAAATCTCATAGATCCGGATCGTACTTGGGGCGCCGATCCCAAAGTCGTGGAAACGACGGGGTGGGAACAACCTCCGGAAGCTTGGTTGGGAAAGAGTAGCTACAAACCCCGTTCAGGTTGCGCAGATCGCGCTCATCGATGGGGAACCGCTTGCACACGTCAGGCCTGCATGTATCGTAGATAAGGCAGCGGTTTTCCTTGAGGTAGGGACAGGAAAAAATCAATTTGCAGCAGGCACCGCATTGGTTGCAGGAGCCCTGCCGAAGGCTCAGTTGCTGTTCGACGTAATGCGGGTCAAAGGCGCAAAGCCCAAATCGCCTGATTTTTCCCCACAACATGCGCAGTCCCCGAGCAGAAAAGAGGATCGGCATGCCCTCTAGACAATGGAAGGGATTCGCGAATATCCTCGCTGCAATAATCGATTGGTTCTTGAGCAAGTCAATCCGCCTCTTGAACATAATTTGTCAGGTTCTCCATCTGACCGGAACTTCCGGTCCGATGCTGTCAACTTCTACTCAAAATTTCCCAATTGTCAACTACCCGCGGACGCTTCTCTTGGAGGCCTTCAGTGGATTGAGCTTCTTGGCGGGTTCCTTATCACCGTTCCCGTTGCTTACGTGGGTGGCATAGTTACAGCGACCCAGCACCCACTTGGCGGCGGGGTTCCCGTAGGTATCACAGAACTTCCCGGCGGATTCCTCGACGATATGGGCACAACCCTGGCAAGCCTCTACGATGGGGTAGCATTCCCCTCCGTTAAAAGAGCAGCCCTTCTCCTTCATGAAAACGCATTCGGTGCCGAGCCGTAAGGTAGCACAATTCATTGAAATCACCTCCTTTTCAGAGATATTCACAATAAAGCCCGGGGCCGGAACCCCGGGCACACAAGTGTTGCAAAGTACAGGACAAGAGCGAAAAAGGCAAGGGGTTTTTCAGGAATTTTCAGGGGGGCGGAGGGTTCTCGCTATTTCCTATACCGTTGACCCGGGTGGTAACGGAAGTGGGTCTGTGGGTGGAGGCTACCCCTTACTTTTTTTTTGCTTGAGTTCCCCGATCACCCTGTCGTTGGCCTTCAAAAGGTTCTCGAGGTGGGCTCTGGCCTTTTCCTGAATCTCTTGCTCTACGGCTAGGAGGACGAGCTTTCCGGCCAGCGTTGAAATGCCGGGTATCTCCGGTACCTGGAGGGAAGACTTGCTCTGCCGAATTTCCTCCACCTGAGATATGACCTTTCTTTCATCAATCATTTTGTCGGCAGGATAGCGGTAGAGGAGCTTCACGTAATCCCGTTCCTTGGTTTCGTCGGCGCGCACTTCCCGAATGATGTTTTCCATGTCGATGGATACCGGCTTCTCGGCTTTTCCGAGCATCGCCTCTTTGACGGCCTCGAAGTACTCTTCCAGGGTCATTTTCTTGGCCAGGAGATCCTGCGGAATCTTGGAAGAAATCTCAAATTCGATTTCTCCGTTCGCAACGTTGGCGTTGCTGATCTCGTAAGTGACCTCGTTGTAGAAAAAACGATCTCCCTTCTTGGGCTGATATTTCTTCTGGTATTCCTCTGTGAGGCGGGCTAGCCCCTGAGAGGCGAATTTCTGAAAATACTGCTCTTTCAGAGTAGGCATGCGTTCAGGATCTCCTCATGGGGTATCCTTAGAAATCGATACGTTGGATGTTTTTCGTAATGATTTCGAAGGCACCGTAACGACTCTTACCGTACACCTTAAGTTGTCCATCGACTACCATGTCGACGGTCTCGCTGGAATCTTTGAAGGTGATCCGCGCGCGGCGCTTCAGGGCGTCGGCGTCGCTAAACGAGATGGTCTTGATCCGGTCGAAGGGAACGGTCAGTGAACCTTCTCCGCGGTTTCCCTGAAGTGTGGCCTGACCGTTGAAGCTGATCTGGGTGACGGGGGTGGCGATGTTTTGCCGGTCGATGATGGTGGCCGAAAAATCTCTGCCGGGGATGGGAATTTCTCCCGGTCCCCGCCCTGTAGTGCCCATCCCCACAGCGGCTACACCCAATAAAATCACGAACAACCACCCGAGTCTGTTTTTCATTCACCCTCTCCCGTAAGATTGCGCATCCACCAGCAGCGTAATATAGCAAAATTGTCGGCGGGACGATCTATAAAATTGAGGAATTTCTCACTTTAGGACAGCCTGCATCGCCCTGACCATGAGCGTTTGAGCCGCCCGGATCTTATAGCGGTTGCCGGGGAGGGGGGTAGCTTCCGAGAGGACCGCTTGGGCCGCTTCCGCGAGGAGATCCTTTCTGGGCTTCTGCCCCAAGAGCATCTCCTCGGCTTTCCGGGCCCGGAAGGGAATGGGGGCCACCCCACCCAGGACCAGCCGCATCTCGACAACCGTTCCTCTCAAGACCCGGCCCGAGCAAGCCGCGCTCACCACGGCGAAGTCTCCGGTTCCTCGCTCCCGGAACTTTAAGTAGGTTCCCCGGGTCCCCGCCTTGGGCTTGGGAACCTGGACTTCGATCAGGATCTCTCCAGGAGTTAAAACCGTTTCCCGGGTTATGTCCTGGGTGGGGAGAAGGAAAAATTCTTCCAGGGGAAGGAGCCGTTTGTCTTTGGCTCCGGCCAGCACGACTTGAGCGTCCAGAGCGATGAGAACGGGGGCTAAATCCGAGGGATGGACCATAGGGCATGGTTCGTTTTGCAGGATCGCGTGATAGCGATTGACTCCGTCCAAGGCGAAGCAGGTCCTTCCGCCCTTCTTCGCACAGAGGAGGAGAGGATGGCGATAATAGAAGCAGCGGGGGCGCTGGCAGAGGTTGCCCGCCACGGTTCCCACCGCCCGGATTTGTGGGGTGGCAAGAGTGGAGAGTGCCTCCGAAAGGATTGGAAAATTCCGACGCAGGATCGGATATCCCGCCAACTGGGACAGAGAGACCATGGCGCCGATCCTCAGGGCTCCATCCTTCTCGCGAAGCTGGGCCAGGCTCGGCAGTCTCTTCAAGTTCAGAATAAATTCCGGTTTGGCGATCCCTTCCTTGATTTCGTTGAGGAGATCGGTGCCTCCGGCAATGGGCAGGGCGGAAGGTCCCTGGCGTTTCAGGAACCGGCAGGCCTCTGCCACAGACTGGGGTTCGGCATAGCGGAAGGGGTGCAAGTCCTAATCTCTCTCTTGCAATCGGAGTTTGTCGAGGATCTTGTCGGGAGTGATCGGTAGGTCCTGGAACCGAATCCCGATCGCGTTGTAAATCGCGTTGGAGATCGCCGGTGCCACCGGAATCGATGGGGGTTCGCCGAGGGCTTTCGCACCGAAGGGACCCGCCGGATCGGGGGCGTTCACGAAAATCGTTTTGAGGGGCGGGAGATCCACAATCACGGGAACCTTGTGCTCCAGGAAATTTCCGTTTAAGGTGACCCCGGTTTTCAGATCGGTGAGTAATTCTTCGGTGAGCGCAAACCCGAGCATCTGAATGACGCCGCCTTCCACTTGATTTTGAGCGGCCACAGGATTTACGATGCGGCCCGAATCGTGGGCCGCCACGTATTTTACCACCGTAACCTTCCCGGTTTCCGTGTCCACTTCCACTTCTGCAAAGTGAGCTGCAAAGGAATTAATAACGAATTCCGTGCTCCCTGGGCGGATCTCAACGCGGACCCGACGTTCCTCGGGTGAAAGTAGAGCCACTGCTTCTTTCCAGGAGACCTTCTTTTTCGTCGGCCTGGTTATCTGGATGGCTCCCTTGTTCCAACTCACCGATTCACGACTTGTCCCCATGTGGGCACAGACGCGGTCGAGAATTTTCTCTCTTAGAGTCGTAGCAGCCTCTTTCACGGCAGTGCCCATGGAGAACGTGGTCGAGGACCCTGACGTGACCGGAGCTTCGGGGGTCGTTGCCGTGTCTCCGCCCAAGATGCTGACACGGGAGGGTTCAATCCCCAATGCTTCCGCGCCGATTTGAAGCAGCGTTGTGAAGGCTCCTTCCCCTACATCGATCGTTCCGACTCGAATCTCCACGCTGCCATCCGGGTGGACTTCCACTTCAGCGCCTGCTTTATGGGCCAGCCCTCCCCGGTAGAGTCCCATAGCCATACCCAGTCCACGCTTTTGGTGCCCCGGGGATGAATTCGGTGAATGCCAGCGACGCTGCCAGCCGATGGCCTTCGCTCCCAGGCGCAGGCATTCGGACAGCCGGTTGCTCGAAAACGGGATTCCACCCTCCACCGGCTGGTCGGAGACCAATTCCCCGGGAGGAGTTTGACGCTCACCGGGTTGTCCCTCGGGCTGCACGTGATGACGCCGGCGAAATTCCAAGGGGTCAAGACTCAGGGCCTCCGCAATCTTGTCCATGTGGACTTCCAGAGCGAATTGCCCTTGCGGGGCACCCAGCGCCCGGTAAGAGCCGGCCACCGGAAGGTTCGTATACACGAGTGTCCCTTCGTATTTCGCATTGGGCGTCCGGTACAAATAAAGAGAGCCTTGACCGCACCGGCGGATTACCGCGTTGCCCGAGGACATGTAGGCGCCCTTGCTCATGATCGTGCGAGCATGGATTGCGGTGATCTCTCCGCTGCGGCTGATGCCCACCTTGAGGTGGGTAATCGACGGGTGGCGGCTGCGTCCGGCTATGAATTCTTCCTCTCTGGTGTACTCAAGGCGCACGGGCTTCCCGCACTTGCGGGCCAGGAGAGCGCACAGGGTGCCCATTCGGGTCTCATCCTTGCTGCCGAATCCGCCTCCCATGGCGGGGCAGATCACCCGGACCTGCTCCGCGGGGATCCCCAGACCTTGTGCCAGGGCAGGACGATCGACCATATGAACACCCCGGCTTGATTTCCAAATGGTCAGAGAATCCCCTTCCCACCGGGCTAGAGCGGCTCGAGGTTCCATGCCGGCGGCGCAGTGCACCTGAGTCGTGTAGGTGCCTTCGAAGATATGCTGGGACTGCGCAAACCCTGCCTCTACGCTGCCCCGCTCCAAGACAATCGGCTTTCCTGCCAGATTGCCGCCCGGATGGATCGGGAAGGCATCCGGCTTCATGGCTTCCAGGGGATCGAAGAGAGCGGGTAAGATCTCGTACTCCACCCGAATGCGTTCCAGAGCGGCTTCCGCAATGTCTTCCCGAACCGCCGCCACGGCAGCTACCTCATCTCCGACAAAGCGCACGGTCCAATCCAAAACTGCCAGGTCGGACTGCAAACGGCGGTTCGGGGGAATATCCTTCGGCGTGATGACCGCGACGACTCCCGGCATTGCTTCGGCGGCCGACGTATCGATGCTCACGATGCGGGCATGGGGGTGGGGGCTGCGCAAGATTTTCCCGTGCAACATTCCGGGAAGCTTCAGGTCGCCCGTGTATTGCAGGCGGCCGGTCACTTTTTCCGCGGCTCCGAGACGCGTGAGGCTTTTCCCCACCACTGCGAGAGACCTAGGCACGGGTCCTCTTTCCCCTTCTGGAAGCGGCAAGGACGGATTCGATGATTTTCGCGTACGCGCTGCAGCGGCATATGTTCCCCGATAGCGCTTGCTTGACCTGGTCGGGGCTCGGTCGCCGGGTACGTTCGAGGAAAGCATTCGCCGTCATGATAAAGCCGGGCGTGCAAAATCCGCACTGGACTCCATCGTGGTCGACAAAGGACTGCTGGATCGGGTGCAGCTTGCCGTTTCGCTCCAGCCCTTCAATGGTGGTGATTCTCTGGCCGCGGGCCTGAACGGCCAAAACCTGGCAAGCATAGACGGGTTCTCTCTCGAGTAAAACGGTGCAGCTTCCGCACTCCGCCCGGTCGCAACCCTTCTTGGCGCCCGTGAGGCCCAAGTGATCGCGCAGGACTTCGAGGAGAGTCCAATGAGGCTCGATGGTCAAGGAACGGCGTTTTCCATTCACAATGAAAAAAACATCCCAGCGTTTTTTGATTTTCACGTCTTGGTGCTCCTGGTAAGATTGGCCCGCAGTATAAATAGGCTCTCCTCTCTTTGTCAATGAGGAGGTGGCGATTTTCCGGAAAAAATTGGGATTTCTTGCAATTGTCAGGCGAGGGGGGGAAGAACCGCTCATCCTTCGGAGCTGGAGGACTCCCTCATGATGCAAATGGCTCAGCACGGTTTTTCGCGTTTTAGGTCAGATTGCAGATGGCTTTTCTCTGGGATTGGTGTGCGAACGAGAACCAGCCGATGCTTACGGGCCGGCTGGCCACCTTCGCATCATGAACCGGCTCGGCGTCACAGGGGAGGAGCCATAGAAATCCTCGGCCGGTTTCTTCATCGGTGTCGCCTCCAACGTACGGTCAGGCTTTGTACAACTTCACCCGCGGACTGGATTCGATGGCGGCCGTGATAATGTCCACGGTTTCCCAGCGCGTCGAAAGCAGCCGGTTGTAGGGGATTCCGTTACCGATGATGGGGTTCATGCCAAAAGCCCGGCGAGCCAGACCGCTGGCAACGCCGGCCACTTCGGGATGCACGAGTTCGGTGATCCTCACGGGCACCGGGCCGATCTTGCCGCCGAACTGGCTTTCGACCCAAACCCGATCGCCGTCCTTCAGTCCTTTCTTCGCGGCGGTCTTTGGGTTGATGAGAAGCTGCCCGAAGTAGGGGTCGTTCGCGGATACTTCTTGCAGGTAAGGATTCCCGTTCGTATTGCTGATGTCGAAGAGGAAGGGAGCCGTCTTCCAGACGACGCTGTACAGGTCGAAGTCGGCAGGCGCTGCGAAGGCCGGACCCCGTCTCCAGGTTGGCACGGGCTGGTAGTGGAAGCGGATTTCTTCCTCGCTCCAGCCCGGATGGGTGACGCCGGCTTCCTTCAGGTTCGCCAGCAGATCTTCTCCCACTTTCTTCAACGCCGCGTTGTAAATCGGGTGCCGCGTCTTGTTGTCGGGGAAGTAATAGTAGTTGAACACTTTTGCGGGCGGGATCTTGCGGGCAATGAAGCCCACGTCTTTAAATGCCGCCAGTCCCTTGTTGGGGCCGTATCGGGACTTGAGCATGCGATCTACGATCTCGTCCACGGTGTACTTGCCGTCCAGCGCGAGCCTGTAGTCTTCACCCAGTTCCCGGTTGAGAACGTGGTTCAGTCCGCCCTTGCCTTTCAGGATGCCGGCTCTCTCCGCCAGGTCCAGCAAAATGGCGTCCGCCTGCCGCGACTGGTACATGGCCGGCACCACAGGTTGTTGTACCAGGCTTCCGGTGAAGTTCGGCCTGGCCAGGCTCCAGCATTTCCGTTCCGTGATCGTGGCCATAAGGGTCCGCTCCAGGACGCTGCTCTCGGGCAGGACAATATCGGCAAAGGCGGTATGTTCGTCCAGGTGATAGGAGATGGAGGCGATGAACGGAATGCGCCGTAGTGCCTCGCTGATCCGCTCCGATTCGGCGGCGGCTTTCGTGTACAGGTTGGTTCCAAAGGTGAGCATCACCTCGGGCTTGTACTCCAGGTGGTATTTCTCCGGATCGAGAATGACGTCTACCATGCGGAACCCCTGGGAGAAACCGTAATAGCAGAATTCGGCTGCATCGATCCGGTTCGGGGGAAACTGGAAAGGATTGGGCGCATTCACCCCTTTGCTGGCGGGCGTAACGACACCGTCGGCGTCCGGCTTCATAACAGGGCCCGGCTCCGTGCCGTTGTCCCCGCCCGGAACATCCATGGCCCCCACCAGTGTGTTGACGACCATGGCCATCCAGTAGGCGAGATGGCCGAGATAGTGCCCGGTGAGACCGCGGCCGATGGAGATCGCGGCGGGGCGATACGGGAAGGTGAAGCCGTCGATCTCGATCGTGCTGCCGATCCGGGCGGCTTCAACATACTCTCGGGTGATCCGGCGGATGTTTTTTCCCGGAATCGTCGTGATGTCCTGTGCCCATTCCGGGGTGTATGGCTTGAGGTGCGCCTTCAGGATCGAGAAGGCGGGTTGCGTCTGCACCCCTTTCACGGTGAAGCCGCCTTCCAGCGCGTAGTCCTTGATCGTCGGATCGTCGAACGGCTTTGCCTTGTTTTCAACCGAGTCCCAGACCAGGGGCTTGTTGCTGGCCGCGTGGCGCATGTAGTTCCCGTCGGGATCGATGAGGTAGGGGCCGTTGCTCCGATTCTTCAGGAACCAGTCGTCGTAGGTGTTGAGTTCGTACAGAATGACGTTGGCCATAGCCAGGAGGAAGGCCAACTCCGTTCCCGGCCGAATCGGCACCCATTCCCCTTTGCTTGCCTCTACGGAGCAGCGGGGATCCACCACGATGGTTCGCATTCCCCTTTCCACCGCGTCCACGATATCCAGGGATGAGGGTTCCGCCGGCGCGAAATTGGGGCCCAGCGTGTTTCCGATTGTGATGCAG
>DATEAK010000242.1:0-2013 GCA_035288405.1 bacterium
CGCGAATCTTCTTTTCTGTAAACGGAGCCTCCAGCAACATGACACGCCGCTCCTCTGCAAAGGGCCGGCTTCAGTAAAGCCAGCGCCCGATCTCTCCGCCGTTTTGCAACACAAACCCCTGACGCCGGAACGCCCAGCACATATAGGAGATGCTCACGAAGTAACTGGCCGGCAGGCGATTCAAAGACCCGATCTTGACTCCCAGGACCGTTGTCTTGCCGCCGAAGCCCATGGGACCGATTCCCAAGGAATTGGCTTTCTCAACCATCTCGTTCTCTAGCTTTGCCAGCACAGGGTCCGAATTCTTGTCATCCAGGCGGCGCAGGAGCTGCTCCTTCGAACAAGCATAACCGGTCGCCCGGTCTCCGCCGACAGCGACCCCCAGGATCCCCGGGCCGCACCCTTTCCCCTGGGCCTGAAGAACGGCATCGAGGATGCACTTGCGGATCCCATTCAAGTCCCGATCGGCCTGCAGCCTTCCATCGGGAAGGGAGTACTGCACCCCCATATTTTCACAGCCTCCCCCTTTCAGGATCAGGCACACATCCGCTTCGGGATTTTTCCACTGTTCGAAATGAAACGAGGGAGATCCGGGGCCCAGATTGTTCCCCGTGTTGGCCCCGGTCACGGAATCCACGGAATTCTGGCGCAAATAGCCTTTCGCCGTGGACTCGGCTACAGCCTCACGGGCCGCCTCCTCGAAGGCTAACTGATCAAATCCGGCCGGGACCTTCGCGTAAAAGAGGATTGAGCCGGTGTCCTGACACAGGGGCTGGGACTTATCTCGGGCCATTTCGATGTTCTTTTGGATCACTTCCAGGGCGTAGCGTGCATTCGTACCGCCGGCTTCCATCTCAGTGCCGCGCTGAATCGCTATAATGATATCCTGGGGAAGTTCCGCCGAAGTGCGGCGCACAAGTTCGATGAGATTTTCCTTGAGGTTCTTCATCCGTGGCTCCTTTCCAAGCACCCCGGCTATTCTAAGGATCTTTGGCCCGACGGGTCAATAAGATATTCATCCTAAACCACGCGAACCTCGCCCACCTCTCCCACCTTGCCTGAGACCGAAATATCTCGCGGCACAAACTGCCGCACCGCCCAGGCACTAGTCAAAAGATGATCTGTAACCCCGTAGGTGGTATACACAGAGGACCCCGGCGCCATGGCCACAAAGGGGATAAGCTGATCGGCCAGATGCTCATCCACCGCGCCCCTTCCCTGTTGATACCGGGCCCATTGCGCGAAGACTTCCCGCGCCACTTCTTCCGCCGGCTTGCCCCGGGCCCCTAAGCTGCTAAAGCCGGCACGTACCTGCTCAAATTCAGCTACTAGGAAGAGAAACGTCCCTTTTCCCGAAGAGGGCGCTTCCACAATCGCAATCTCCGCATCCTCTCCAGCGCCTTGAAGAAGTCTGCGGAGTTCTCCTGCTTGCCGTTCCGCAATAGCTAGTGGAAGATTGGCAACGGCGGAAATCCCCCGAAGTTTCTTGAGAGAACCTCGATCTTGCAGGTTGAGAGATCCCCATCCAGGAGCTGGGGCCACTGTCACCTTCACCTCTCCCCCTCCGGCCGGGTACCAGCCCCACCGAATCAAATCGATGTGCGCCTCACTGCCCAGCTTCGCGATCATCGGAAGGAATACCTCCTGGACGTAGTGTATGGGCGGACTCCATGGAACATGAGTCCCTCCTCTGATCCGGACACGGGAAACAGCACGAGCCGAGATCAGGGGAAGCAATACCGCCTGGAGAACCAAGGAAACCGCTCCGGCGCTCCCTTTCCTTTCGGCCACATCCCAATCGTAGTTTCCTCCCTGTAGGGTGCCGGGGAAAAACTCCAGCTCCTGGGAACTCAAATGGGCTCCCCGTACTTGAGCCGATGAGATACTCTGGGCGGCGAGCACCGACGTGAGGTGCTGAGGTTGAAGACCCGGGTTCCTTCTGCCTGCCCGGATGTTCACCAGTCGAAACGATTTCTCCGTTACACAGGAAAGAGCGAGGGCGGTGCGCAGGAT
>DATEAK010000243.1:0-2545 GCA_035288405.1 bacterium
CTTGAGCATTTCCGCTGAGTGAGTTCGCACGTGAACCAGGCTGCGCAGGGAGGCCTTCAGCGTCCGGTACACAAAGTCGGGGTTTTGCTTGAGGACGCGATCGCTGACTCCGATGCCGATCTGCACGAGATCCATCCACTGCCACATGGGATCCAGGGTCTTGTACCCCTTGTTCCGGGCCATGATGGCCAGAGCTGTGTCTACCACCATTCCATCGACAGCACCAGCCTGCAGAGCCTGATAGCGCGGTAGCAAATCCCCTACGCTGACCAGGAAGATGTCCTTGATCGGGTCAAGCCCGTAGCGGCGCGCCGACTCCATCATCGCTACGGAAGGCAGCGTGCGGGGGGAAGCCACCGCGATCTTTTTCCCTTTGAGATCGGTCCCCTTCTGGATGTCACTACGAACCACAAGGGCCAAGTCTGCGCGGTCGGCCACGGCGAAGATCAGCTTGACGGGCAGGCCGCTGGCTGCCGCCCGCAGCGTGGAATCCCCGCTGGCAAAGAAGTCCATTTCCCCGTTGATCAGCCCCGCGGCGCCCAACTCGGGGCGTACGAAGGGGAACTCGGCGTCGAGTCCCTCCTGCCGGAAGAACCCCAGGTCCTGGCCGATGAAGAAAGGCTTGGTGAGGACGTTGACGGCCGGGATGCCGATCTTGATCTTTTGCGGAGTCTGAGCGGATGCGGCGGTTGCCATGAGGATCGAGCCGAGGAACATGGCGACTACGAAGAAGAACAGATTCCCTCTCCAAGCCCTAAACTGGTTGCCCACGAATGCCATTCCTCTTTCCTCCCTGAATTTTAGGTGGAGGGTCTTCGGGCCGGTAGCGGCCAGCTTCGGTTTTTTGAAGAGACAAAGTCGTGAGATGACGAGTTTTACCGCGCCCGATTACCGGAATTCACTTCCATCACGCCGAACTTCGAAATGTCCGTGACGGCAGAAGAACTGTACGATAGCTCTTTACCGGTGTCAACTCTTCCATTTGGCGATCGAAGCAGGTTCTTATCTGCAAATTCCGGAGGTTCCGAAAGCGCGGAGGGGAACTTCAGACTCATTTCACAGGATGAAGCCAGCGACTGAAGTGGCTGTCCTCGCCTCGCACGACTTTGAAGAAGTAATCCTGAAGCTTTTGAGTGATCGGGCCGGGACGGCCTGGGCCGATCTTGCGGCCGTCCACTTCCCGGATGGGAGTCAGCTCGGCTGCAGTACCACACAGGAATGCCTCATCGGCGGAGTAAAGCTCGTCGCGGGAAAAGTAAACTTCAACCAGCGGGATCTTGAGGTGCTCCGCCAGGGTGACGATGGAATCGCGGGTGACTCCCTCCAGGATGGAGGTCAGGGGGGGCGTCTTAAGCACACCCTTGCGGACGATGAAGACGTTCTCCCCGGTCCCCTCGGCGATATTGCCCCAAGCATCCAAAAGGATCGCCTCGTCGTATCCGTTTCGCAGGGCCTCCACCTTCGCCAGTATGGAGTTGGCGTAGTTTCCACATACTTTGGCCTTGGTCATACTGATGTTCGGGTGATGGCGGGTAAAAGAGGAAATCTTAACCCGGATTCCCTTTTCAAGCCCTTCCGCACCAAGGTAAGGGCCCCAGGACCAAACCGCAATCGACACATTGGTAGGGACGCCCACAGGCGACAGTCCCATCTTTCCGTATCCGAGATAGGCGATCGGGCGGATGTAACATTCTTCCATGCCGTTTGCCTTGATGGTTTCCTTGATGGCTCCGACGATGGTCTCTGGGCTGTAGGAGATCTCGATCTCTGTGATCAGGGCGGAGCGAAAGAGCCGGTCCACGTGGTCCTCAAGACGAAAGATAGCCGGCCCTCGAGCGGTCTTGTAGCAACGGATTCCTTCGAAGACTCCAAGTCCATAATGTAGGGTGTGGGTGAGAACGTGGATCTTGGCGTCCCCCCAGTCCACTAATTCGCCGTCCATCCAGATCTTCTTCACTTCGTCCACGAGGTTCTCCTAAATCACGAAAAGGCTTTAAAAAGTACTGGTTATCTATCACAGGAGGCGGGGGGGATGCAAGGGATTTCCAGGCTTTTCCGGGGAGAGCATTCAGCCGTCAGCAATCAGCCTGAAACCTGGCGAACAAAGAGAAAATCTTTCACGGGCTTGAACATAGTGACTCCCTTTGATATCTCAGTGTGCCAGGTATAACCGCGTTCTGTCAACGAGCACATAGGGCTTGACCGGGTCCCGAATCCCCCCGATAATAGCCGCCGTCCATGGGCAATTTGTTAGGCTCACATAAATTCTCGCCCCGCTTTTTCGCGCGATCGGAATTTACTCTTCGTGGGGAGAGTCAGGACGAAGACGTAAGTTTGGAGTGCCACTGAAAAGGAGAGCGCATGGCCTACTTTAAAGATCTCAGAGAATATTTGACGGCTCTCGAAGGGATCGGCAAGCTGCGCCGGATCGCTCGGGAAATCGACAAGGACACCGAGCTCCATCCGGTTGTGCGCTGGCAGTTCCGGGGACTTCCGGAAGCGGAGCGCTTCGGGTTTCTCTTTGAAAATGTCAAAGGAATCCACG
>DATEAK010000244.1:0-7550 GCA_035288405.1 bacterium
AGAAGCCGCCACGAAAAAGGCAAGTAGCAAAGCCGCAAAGAAAAGATTTCGCTTTGTCAATTGACTCTCCTTGATTCATTGGACTTTTTGATCGGTTTTTAGAATGACAATATCCTACTTTCAACTCTCCAGGGTCAAGCCTCTTTTTCCTTTTCACTCATGTGGACAGCATTGACAGCATGGGCCAATTACGTTATGGTTTCTTGCCGCCTGCAAGAATCGCAAGGCAAAGCCGAGGTGAGAAGATGGGTCTGAACATGGAGAGTGTTGAGGGGTTGGTAGGTCGTACTCCTCTCCTGAAAATCCGCCGGATCCTGCCGCCGGATTCCGCCGAACTTTTTGCAAAAATGGAGTTTTTTAACCCCGGCGGCAGCGTCAAGGACCGGATCGCTCTCGCCATGATCGATGAGGCCGAGCGCCAGGGAATCTTGAAGCCCGGCTCGACCATCATCGAACCCACCAGCGGCAACACCGGACTCGGACTCGCCATGATCGGGGCGGCCCGGCGCTATCGAGTCATTGTGGTCCTCTGCCAGGGAATGAGCTTTGAGCGCCAGAAACTCCTGGAGGGGTACGGCACCGAAGTGATCCTCACCCCGGCGGACTGGGGAATGAAGGGGGCCGTGGAAAAAGCGGAAAATCTCGTCGCACAGCACCCGGACTACTACATGCCCCAGCAGTTCAACAACCCGGCCAATCCCGAAGCGCACCGCCGGACGACCGGCCCGGAAATCCTGGAGGGCTTACAGGGCAGGCCCGTGGACGCTCTGGTGGTCGGGGTCGGCACGGGCGGGACGATCACGGGAGTCGGGGAAGTTCTGAAGAAGTCCTACCCCCAGATGAAGGTCATCGCGGTGGAACCGGCGACTTCAGCCATCTTGTCAGGCCATGCGGCGGGACCTCACCAAATCCAGGGAATCGGCGCTGGATTTATCCCCCAAATCTTGAATCGCGAAATCATCGATGAGGTGATCCCGGTCAGCGATGAAGACGCCTTTTCCTGGGCCCGCAAGCTTGCCCATGAGGAAGGAATCGCAGTCGGCATCTCCTCCGGGGCCGCCTGCTGTGCGGCGGTTAAGGTGGCGCGCCGTCTGGGCACCGGCAAGACGGTGGTTACTTTATTTGCCGACGCCAACACGCGCTATCTCAGCACCGCCCTGTTCGATTAAAGCTATCCTTTCCCTCTTGACTCCAACCCTTTGTTATGCTAGCGTTTCTTGCTCTTGTTGGTATCATAAAACCCGAGGCATCGGCCTTGAGCAAGCCGAGATAAGGAACGACGAGAAATGGGATACGTTCTGGGACTTCAGTGCCGTGAGTGCGGGCGGCAATATCCGAAAGAGCCGTTGCACGTCTGCGAATTTTGTTTTGGCCCGCTGGAAATTGTTTACGACTACGAGCAGATCCGCCGTGTTTTAACCCGGGAGTCGATCGCCCGGGGTCCCCGCAACATGTGGCGCTATCAGCCCCTGCTCCCTCTGGATGGTGAGCCCACGGTGGGGCAGCATGTCGGCTTCACCCCGCTCGTCAAGGCAAAACGGCTTGGCAAAGTCCTGGGACTTAACAATCTCTACCTCAAGAACGACTGCGTCAACCACCCTACTCTTTCCTTCAAAGACCGGGTGGTGGCAGTGGCCGTCAGTAAAGCCATAGAATTTAAATATGACACGGTGGCTTGCGCCTCCACGGGGAATCTCGCCAATTCCGTGGCCGCCCATGCCGCCGAGGCCGGCCTGAAAAGCTACATCTTTATTCCCGCCGACATTGAAATGACCAAAATCGTCGGCACACTGGTCTACGGAACGACGCTGATCGGAATCCGGGGCGTGTACGACGAAGTCAACCGCCTGTGCAGCGAGATCGCCGCCAATTTCCACTGGGCCTTCGTGAACATCACGATCCGGCCGTTTTACGGAGACGGCTCCAAAACCTTCGGCTACGAGATCGCCGAGCAACTTGGGTGGAAGGCTCCGGATCACGTGGTGATCCCCGTGGCGGGCAGTTCACTGATCACCAAGGTCTATAAAGCCTTTCACGAATTTCAACATCTGGGATTGATCGACGAGGTGAAGACGAAAATCCATGCGGCGCAGGCCAGCGGTTGCGCCCCGGTGACAACAGCCATCAAAGAAGGTCGCGACTTCATCAAGCCGGTCATCCCGAATACGATTGCAAAATCCATCGCCATCGGTAACCCGGCGGACGGTTATTACGGGATCAAGACCGTGAACGAAAGCGGTGGGTACGGAGAAGACGTCTCGGACGATGAGATCGTGGAATGCATAAAGCTCTTGGCCCAGACCGAAGGGATCTTCGCGGAAACGGCCGGGGGAGTCACCCTGGGGGTTGCCCGCAAGCTGATCGCTCAGGGACGGATCCAACCCGAGGATGTCACGGTCCTGGCCATCACGGGCAACGGGATCAAGACCCAGGAAGCGGTGATGGAAAAGGTCGGTTCTCCGGTGGTCATCGATCCCCGCTTGAGCGCATTCCAGGATCTCTTTAACAGAAAGGAGGGTAAATAACATGCCTATTCTGGTGCGAGTACCGACGCCCTTGCAGAAACTGACGGGCAACCGCGGAGAGGTGAACGCTTCGGGAAGCAACGTGAAGGAGGTTCTCTCCAATCTCGAAGATCAATTCAAGGGGGTCCGTGAGAGACTGTACGACGATTCCGGAACCCTTCGCCGGTTCATCAATATTTACGTCAACGATGAAGACATCCGCTTCCTCCAGGGAGAAAGCACGAAGGTCAAGGAAGGGGATGAAATCTCGATCGTGCCGGCAATTGCCGGGGGGAAATGAGCATCAACGCCGGATCCCCGGAGCCGCGGAAAAAGCAAGAACGGGAGGCCAAGTGACAACACTGCGTGTGCACCTCCGATTTCCTCCTGAAATCATCAAACGGCCGGTCATCCATGAAATAGGCCACACCTTCAACATCATCACCAATATCCGGCGCGCCAATATCACTCTCGAAGAAGGATGGGCCGACATCGAGATCAGCGGCGACAGCAAGGAAATTGATAAGGCCGTGGACACTCTCCGAAGCTGGGGTGTCCGTGTCGACCCCATCGAGGGAGATGTGATTGAATAGGGAGCATTCAGCTTTCAGCCGGATGCGAAAATCAAGAAGGAAGGTAGACCTAAGGATCCAACTGCCGGAGATGACAGCAGCTCTTTAGATGTGATAGACCATGGCTCCCCTCTCAAGCTTGGCCTTACGGGCGATCAAGTCTTCGAGAGAAACCTTAAGCACATCGGCGATAGCCCCCTCGACATCTTCCCACAGAGCATTAAATACGTCCCGGCTCCCGCCTTTCTTGTGACTGACGATCCGAATGGGGCCCTCCAGTGCTTCGATGATCTCGGCAACCGTGATCCGGCTGGAGGTTCGGGACAAACCATAGCCTCCCGCAGCTCCCCGCTGGCTGGCCACCAAGCCCGCCTGCCGCAACCGCAGGAGAAGTTGCTCCAAGTAACGCTGGGGAATTCCCTGGCGATGCGCAATCTCGCGGATCTGGATTGGGGCGTCCGCGTGGTGGATGGCAAGATCCAGCATCGCCTTTAATCCGTATTCCCCTTTTGTGGATATTCTCATAACTCCAAAGCTCCTTCGGGTTGGATTATCTCAATGGATTTACTTAAAAATCGCTCATTTCCTCCGATTTGTCAATACGTTCTTCTCTTTCACACGTTGACACCGGACCCTGCCCACTGTAACGTAAAGGAAGTTGTATGAAAGCAAAATGAGGAGTGCGAGAATTCCGTAATCTGAGGAAACAAAGTAGAGGGGGACTTGAAACGCCACCCAAGGGCGGTGAGCACGCGTTCCCATGGAAATAAAATCGGAAGATACCGCCTCGACTCCTGAGCCATCCACAGTCCCTTCTTTGCCAGCCTTCCACCTTCGGAACCTCAAGCTGACGCGCTTCTTTCTTGACCAGCTTCTGAAACGTCTCAAGGTTTCGGTGCGGGTTCATGACTTGACGGATCAGTTCTGGGCCGGAGGGGGAATCGTCGTGGCCAACCACTTCACCCGCTTCGAGACCTTCGTTCTTCCTCATGTTCTCTACCAAAAAGCCCGGGTGAAGTTGAGGATCCTGGCCCATCATTCGTTTTTCCAGAACCGATTCTTTGGAGACTACCTAAGAAGTGTCGGGGCGCTGCCCTCAAACACCCCAGGCAAATTTGAACTGATCGCCCGGGACATCCTGCAAGGAGGCTGGTGGCTCATTTTTCCCGAAGGGGGCATGATTAAAGACCGCAACGTGATGGAGCGCGGAAAACTTCGGATTTACGACAACGGAATCCGGCGCCCGCCGCACTCCGGCGCAGCAGTCCTGGCGCTCCTGGTGCAACGCTACAAAAACAATCTGCGCCGGGCCATCGAGAGAGACCGGAACGAAGTCGAATCCGTTTGCCGGCGTCTCGGCCTCGAGCATTGCACTCGAGATGACTTGATGTCCATCTCCCAACGCCTTACTTCCCTTCTTCCGGTGAACGTCACCTACTATCCCTTGCGAAGCTCGGAGATGATCTTCCAGCAACTGGCCCGGCGGCTTCCTCACGATTTTTTGTCCCGCAACGGAGGGGAGCGGCTGCTGGAGGAGATTACCGTGGAGGGCTCGATGCTCCTGGGAGGAATTGAGATTGACATCCAGGTGGGCACCCCCCTGATCGTCGAGGCAGGCTTCAAGCGAATGGATCGGCGCCAGTTCGATGCCGGTTACCATCCCCCTCTGATTAAACTCGTGGAGGCCTTGAGCAACAGAAAGATCTTTCACACTTACGGACATCTGCTGGAGAAATGGCTTCTGGAAAGTGACCGCAGGACAAAGACCCGAGCCCGGCAAATCACCAATCACTATATGAAGCAGATCTACTCCCTTGTCACCGTGAATCTGGACCATTTGATCTGTGAAACCATCCATCAATCCGTCGTGTCGCTGGGCTTGCCCGGTCTGCCCGTCTCCCAGCTCCGACATGTCGTTTACAGGACGGCGGAGACGGTGAGCCGGGAGCGCGAAATTCACCTTCACCCCGATCTGCAGGACCCTTTCGTGATTTACTCGCTTCTTACGGAAGATGGTCACCCGAAATTCACTTCCCTCCTGCAACGTCTGGAAAATACCGGCATCATCGAGCAAACGGGGGACAGGATTCAATTTAACGAAGAGAAGATCCGGCAGAACTCGGCGTTCACCCGGATGCGTCTCCAAAACATCCTGCAGGTCTACTCCAACGAGGTCCAGCCGCTTACCAAGGTCACTGGGGCTGTCGGTCTCCAGATTAAATCCTCCCGGCAATTTACGGGTCCCGAACTGGCGGATGCGCTCTTCAGCGGAGATCTCCAAGTCTACGAGAAAGAGTGGCAAAACGCGGCGGCCCATTCAGGACCTTTGGCGGAATCCAAACCCCACGGGCTGGGAATCCCTTTTTTCTACCGGGGCCGGCGCGGAACGCGGGAAGGGAATACGGGAGTTTTGCTCATCCACGGGTTTTCGGCAACACCGGAAGAAACAAAACCTCTGGGCCGCACACTTCACGCTCGGGGGTACACAGTGTATGGAGTACGACTGCGGGGGCACGGCACCTCTCCGGCAGATCTGGACGGAAGGCTATGGGAGGACTGGTATGGCTCCGTACTGTGGGGCTACAGTTGTCTGCGCCAGTATTGTTCCACGGTGTTCGTTGCGGGATTTTCGGCTGGAGCGGCTCTGGCCCTGATTCTGGCTTCCAGGAAGGGGGAAACAATTCACGGAGCGATAACGGTTTCCCCTCCTATCCAGATGCAAAATCCCTGGCTGCGCCTGGCGGCTCTTGTCGGAATGGTGACACAGCAGGTGAACTCGGAACCTGAAAACCCTCACGTCAACTACACGACTCTATCTCCCAAGGCAATCGCTCAGTTCAACCGCCTGGTAGAAGCTTGTCAGGCCGAGATTCCGAACGTGAGACAGCCCACCTTGATTCTCCAGTCCCGTAACGATCCCACTGTAAAACCGGAGAGCGCACAGATCGTCTACGACGAGTTAAGAATCCGGGACAAGAAGTTAGTCTGGATTGAGCGCCCTCGGCACGTGATCATCGGGGTGGACTGCCCTGAAGTGCACGAGGAAATTGCCGGGTTCATCGCCCGGAGGACAACCCCCGCATCGTTTCCGGAAAATTAAGTGGGGAGACGGACAAACGGGCCTCGGGAGGTGGTTACCGCGCGGCAGCAGCACCTTCCCGCCTGAGAGGAACCGTAACGGTGGCTTTCTCGTACTTGCAGAACTCGTCCCGACGGCTTTCCTCAACGATGAGCCGATCGGCCTGAATCTCTTTGATCACCCCGCCTCGGGAACCCACCAGTGTGTTTACCGTGACCGTATAGCCTTTCCCATCCGGCGCCTGGATCAAAGCTTTGTTCCCCAATTGACCCCAGAGGACCCCCACGAGCTTCAGGGAATCCAGATCATAGCGCTGCAAGGGAGTGCGGGCCACAATCGGCGGCTCCTGGCCCTTGCACACTTTCTCGGACAAGATGACCGGCCGGAAGGGATCCCTTTGAGCACCGGATTTTTCCGCTACCTTCCCCGGTGAGGCAATCGAGGACTCTCCAGGCTTGTCCGCAGGCGCCGGAGCCGCCTGCGGGTTCAGCAAAGCCAAGAGCCCCGGCGGTGGCTCCGAGGGAGCAGCAGCGGCCGGCTTGGGAGTCTTGGGGATATCCGCCAGAGCCATGAAAACCCGGCTCGTGATCCAATTTTTGTCGTTCACGCTTTCCCCTACCGCGAAGGGAGCTACACGCAAAAGTTCCAGAGCCTGTAGCAGACCTGAGCCTTGCTGTTGGGCATTCTTCAAAGCAGGATTCATCGAGGCCACTACGGAGACGATGCGTCCGATCGAGTCAGCAGCCTTGTTCCCATTGACAAAGAAAACCCCGTTGCTTTTTTCAGAAAGCTGTCCCTTGGCCTCCAAGAAGCGCGCGTTTTTATCCAAGGACGCCACTTTTCCCGCCGCAATGTCGAGGGCGCTCATGAGCTTCGCCTTGTCCGTCGCCACCAGAAGGAAATCCTTGGTGACAGCGTACGCGGGGCTGAGGAGTTGAGGAATCTCAAGATAGGTAATCTCCACTCCCTGGTAACTCTGGCGCTTTAGGCCCTTGGATGGGATTCGTCCCTTACTTTTGGCAATGAGCCGCGTGAGCCCGCTGCGGAGGAGACGATCGACCTTGGCCCGATCTTTCACCTGCAGGATAACCAACGCCTGGGGAATTGGAAGCGAGCTGCCCGCATCCGCCGGCAGCAGCGCGTAAGCCCACTCTTTACCCACCAGGGGAACCAGATCGCGCTCGATGCTGATCCCCAGTTCTTCTTGAACAGCAAGCTGCAATTTTTCCCCGGGAGTGACTTGATGAGAATCGGCCTTGAGAGCCGTACGGCTGCGGCTCCAAGAAGTCCGAGAATCGAAACTGTTATTAGCCACATACACAAAGGCATCTTCGGGAACAAAAGCGAGGGACCGATAGGTGGCCGGGAGTTGAGCGAGGCGCTTGACCTGTTCGG
>DATEAK010000245.1:0-2058 GCA_035288405.1 bacterium
GCCTCGATGGCCTTGCGGTAGCGCTCTTCGCCCATCGTTTCTCGGTACCAGCTCATGGGCCGCGGATGATCCCAGTTCAGGCTCCAGTGCCGCAGAAAGCCGTGGGCCAGGATGCCCCCGTGGTAAAAGACATCGCGATAAAAATCCGTCGCCCCCCAGGGAGCAAAAATACACTTCAGATGAGGAGGGTTGAGAGCGCCGACCTGAATTTGGAGCCAGGCGAAATAGGAAACACCGAACATGCCTACGTTGCCGTCGCTCCAGGGCTGGGTCGCCAGCCACTGAATCACGTCGCAGACGTCCTGCACCTCCAGGGAGCCCATCATTTGATACTTCCCCTGAGACTTGCCGGTGCCGCGGACGTTGACAACCGCATGAACGTATCCGCGCCGCACGAAAAACGCCGGATCCCCTGCTTCGATATATCCACGCAAGTTTCCGTAGCCAATGGGCCGCAGCGGCGCGGTTTGAATCTCGCAATTGTAGGGGTGAGCTCCCAGGATCACCGGGAACTTCCCCGGCGCCTCCGGACGAAACAGATCACCGACCAGAATCGTCCCGTCGCGCACGGGGATGCGAACATCGCGATCCACCACCATCTCATATTTGCGCTCGGAGGTCTGCCACTTCTGGGTAAACACGATCCGTCTCCTCTCTGGAAATTCATGAGGGCGCTGGCTGGATGCTCCCCTTTACCACATCAGAGCCGCAGAGGTCAAGGGCAGAGGGGCTCAGGCACATAGAGGGCACCCGGCCGCCCCTACATTTATATATTCCACGGTTCATCCGTTGTGGGGGCGCCTGCCCTTTTAACGCCCCAGGCTGGTTTCGTCGATGCGCAGCAAAGTCATCGCCGTCCCACCCAGCATCCCGGCTTTCACGGAATCCGGCAGGTCAAGAGCGCGAATCCGGTCCACATATTCCCGAATCCCGGCGACTCCGCGGCCCGTGTTCGTTGTCATCCCGGAGAAATCTTGGGGATAATCCGTAGCGAACACCATGCGATCGGGGCGGATCCCCGCCAGGGCACAGCGCAGAGCCGTCTCCCCATCCTCAAAGCCGGACATGTCGAAATAGAACAGGTCGAAATATTCATCAAAGCTGCACTTCAGCGGAGTCCCAAAGCGGTAAGCCTTTGCCGAGAGCCGATCCTTGACCGAAGCAATCCCTCCTCCGAAGTGAGCGATGACAAACTTGAGAGTCGGAAACCGGTCGAAAACTCCCCCGGCAATAATCCGCGTCACCGCCAGGGAGAGATCCAACTCTCTTCCAATAATTCGGGACAGATCGTAGTCTTTGATCAGCTCGTAGCCGTTCAGGACCATGGCCGGATGGACAAAAATCGGGATATCCAGCTCGCAGACCTTCTGGTAGAACCCGTAGAGATTGGGAGAATCCAGAGGTTCCCCGCCGACCTGCGAGGGTATTGTGACTCCTGCCAGCCCCAACTCGGAGAACGCACGATCCAGCTCGGCGGCTGCCTCCCGCGCCTGCAAAGGGGGAATGTGAGCGAGCCCGACAAACCGTCCGCCGGAACGCTCCTGGGCCTCCGAGAACTTGTCGTTGATCAGACGGCAGTCCTCGATCGGCGCATCCCACCCCAAAAGGCAGGACAGCACAGCCACATCCACGCCCGCCTCCTCCATGTCCTGGAGTTGTGCATGCAGATCAAAGAGCTTCGGGTGCATGGTGGCTTTGGCAACTCCCCCCTGCTTCACATCCGACCGGGCTGTCGAGTAGACACCGTACTTTTGCGCGACCTCCGGGGGGACGTAGTGGTGCTGAAAATCCACAATCATTCCGGTTTCCTTCTCTCTAGATCACCTTCCGAACTTCTCATGGGCAGCAAGCCCCACCCACCCTTCCCCTCCCCCTTCAAGGGCATAAGCGCTAACTTAGAGTTTCTTCCCTATTCTTCCCCCCTTTTTCAAAGGGGGGTTATGTTAGCGCTTATGCCCGCGAGGGAGGAGGGGAGGAAATTGAGAAGCCTTCCCCAAGAGAGGAAAGGATTCACGCGCGAGGTGGGAAGGTGCAATGGAGACGCCGTCCAACCGGAAG
>DATEAK010000246.1:0-6717 GCA_035288405.1 bacterium
CTTGCAACAGCTGTGCCACCTGGTTCTCATCGGCTTGGGGAAAATGACCCTTGAGAAATGAGGAGTTGGAAGGGATACATGGCGAAGCAAAAAGACCCGGGAACCCAAACGAAGCAACGAGAGACACAAATTGAGACTGCAGAGAGACCTTTTTAGGACTTGGCCTGCCGAATCGATTGAACCTGGCGTTCCCTCTCCGCGATGAGGGAGTGTTTCTCTTTTTCAAATTGCGTCTTTATAGCGGCGATGGCTTCCATCCCTTCCGCGGAGGGTGCCTGAAACAGGATCTGCTTGATCTTGGCTTCCAACATGACTTCGTTTTCAGCCATCTTGGCCTTGTACTCCCTCTCGATCTCCGCAATCTTCTGCTTTTGTTCCGGAGTCAGAGGGACGTAGTGCTCCTTTTCTTCCTGGTGGAGTTTCTCCGTCCTTTCCATGGCCAAGTCTCGGGAGCTCTTCAACCCGTTACCCATAATGGTGACCTCCTCAGAGTGGACAATTTCTCGTGTTCGTCATGATACCGAAACCAAAGCGGGAAGAATTTCCCGCGCAAAAAAGCGCAGCTGCTCCGCCGGTTTCGGGGAAGCAAAGCGCAGCACCAAGGAACGTGCTCCTTGCCGGATGAACTCTTGAAGCCAGTTTCTGCATTCCAGCGGTGTCCCTGGGCAACATCCCTGCATCTGCGACATGATCGCATAGGGGACGCCGTAGTAAGCCTCCATGTATGTTTCCATTTCCCGGAGAGCCTGGTTTCGATCGGAATGAGCCGTGAGGGTTACGTAAAGAGCCGGCCTTAGTGTTTCTAAAGAGCGCCCGGCTTCCGCAGCCAGGGCTTGAATCCTGGTCCAACCCTCGGCAAAAACTTCGGGGGTTGGACTGATGGGAACCCAGCCGTCGGCCAGCAAGACAACGCGGCGGTAGGCCTTCTCCCCTCTGCCTGCCAACCATATTGGCGGTCCGCCAGTTTGTTTGGGATGAAGCCCCAGAGAACAACCGTGAACCTCATAATATTTCCCTCGAAAATCGATTTTCTCCCCTTTCCACAGACGGCGCATAATCGAGATCCCTTCTTCGAAGCGCCCGATTCGCTGGCGGAACGGGATGCCGCAGTTTACGAATTCCGCTTCGACGGAAGGAGCATGTGTACCGATGCCAAGCCCTAATGTGACCCGTCCTGCGGAAAGAATGTCCAGGTTGGCAACCGTGTTGGCCAGAAGAACGGGATGGCGCAGAGCAGAGAGGTAAACGGCGGTTCCCAGCCTGACCTGATGAGTGCGGGCAGCGACTGCCGCCAGTGTAGTCAGAGCTTCGAACCTGGGCCTGGCTAATACACTGTCTCCGATCCAGATGGAATCGTATCCGAGTTCTTCGGCTTCTGCAGCCATCTCCAAGAGAGATGATAAGTCTAGAGGTGAGCCGCTCTCCATCACAGCTGCCCGGGTCGGTAGAAGAAAACCAAACTCCAAGGTCTTGGGGGACATGGGAAATCTCCTGTGGAAAGAGAGAGGTTGTTCGAGCCAAGTCCACATCGGGATCAGATCGATCACTGGAAAGAGTATAGGGGGACCGCTCCAAGCTGTCAACGGAAGCTCCTACGGGCTTACCTCGCCCATCCTGTATGTAGGGGCACCCCTGTGAGGGTGCCCGGATCGGAGTTGACTCGTCTCGAAGCCGCTGCTACTCTGGGGAAAAAAGTCCCTGCGACTTGTCCATGCCTGCACGATCTTGGTAGTGACTGTTTCCGAATCAGATGTTTGGTGAGCGGGTTGCCGTACGTAGAGATCAAAGTCTCCTGTAGGAAGCTAAGGGAGGAAACGATGGAGAGCAACACCGGATTGCTTTTGATAACGGCCGTGCCCTTCTGGGAGATTAACTCTCGAAGGGCCGGGCTGCCCGCTGGCCTGAGGTCTCACCCGCCCCAGTTGGAACCGTTGTGGAGTTATGGCATCGGTCATCTTGCAGTTTGTGCAAACGAGAGGATCCCGTGAAGGATCTCGACGCTGTTCGCACCCGACTTGAAGAACTCCGGCGGCAAATTCACCGTCACGATATCAAGTATTACGTGGAGAACGATCCGGAGATTTCCGACGCGGAATACGACCATCTCTTCCAGGAGCTGAAACGCTTGGAGGAAAGCCATCCCGATCTCATCACTGCCGACTCCCCGACCCGGCGGGTCGGAGGGGCTGTGGCTGGGGAATTTGCTCCGGTCGAGCATCGGGTGGCCATGCTTTCCTTGGATAACGCTTATTCACCGGAAGAACTGCGGGAGTTCGAAGCTCGCATCCAGCGGGTCCTGCCCGGAGAAAAGTTTACCTACGTGGCGGAGCCGAAAATCGATGGACTGGGAGTCGCCTTGCTCTACGAAGCGGGCAAACTTGTGCGTGGGGCCACCCGGGGAGACGGCCGATCCGGTGAAGATGTGACCCACAATTTGCGCACGATCCGTTCCATTCCCATGGTTCTCAGCGGAGAGCTCAAGGATCTTTTCTCCCTGGAGATCAGGGGGGAGGTGTACATCGGCCGCAATCCATTTGAGCGCCTCAATGCCCGGCTCGAGGAGGCCGGGGAGGCTGCTTTTGCCAATGCGCGCAATGCCGCTGCGGGTTCCTTGCGGCAGAAAGATCCGTCTGTGACGGCCAGCCGCCCTCTGGACATATTTGTATATAACGTGAGTTATGCGGACCCCGATCCGTTCCGCAGTCAATGGGAGACCCTGCAATCCCTCAAGCGATCCGGCTTTAAAGTGAATTCCCGGATAGGTCCTTGCGCGACGATGGATGAAGTCATTGAATATTGCGCACAGTTGGAGAGGGAGCGAGAGGCGCTGGATTATGAGGCCGATGGAGTGGTGATCAAAGTGGACTCTCTGGATCAGCAGAGCCGCTTAGGGGCCACCACCCATCACCCCCGCTGGGCCATCGCCTATAAGTTTGCGGCGCGGCAGGCGACAACCCGTCTTCTGAAGATCTCCGTGAACGTGGGGCGCACGGGAGCCCTTACCCCGACTGCGCAGCTGGAGCCCGTGGAAATTGCGGGAGCCACCATCAGCCGTGCCACTCTTCACAACGCGGATGAAGTGGCCCGCCTGGATGTGAGGGAGGGAGACGAGGTTCTCGTGGAGCGGGCCGGCGACGTGATCCCGCACATCGTCCGGGTGATTTTGGAGAAGAGGCCGCCGGAGACAAAACCGTTCGTGATGCCCGAGACCTGCCCCGTGTGCGGCGCGGCTGCGTTCCGACCTGAAGAGGAAGTGGTTTCCCGCTGCACGAACTCCATTTGCCCGGCCCAACTCAAAGAGAGAATTCTCCACTACGGTAGCCGCCGCGCTATGGAAATCGACCATCTGGGAGAAGCGGTTGTCGAGCAACTTGTGGATCGAGAGCTCGTCAGGGATTTCGCCGACCTTTACCGCCTGGATATCGCGACCCTGGCCGGATTGGAGCGTCTGGCCGAGAAATCCGCCCAAAACCTCCACAATGCGATCCAGGGGAGCAGGGAGAGAGGGCTCGCGCGACTCCTCTTTGCGCTGGGGATTCGTTACGTGGGGGAACGGGTGGCGGCCGTGCTGGCTGGCCACTATGGAAGCATGGAGCGGATCATGAAGAGCAGCCAGGCAGGGCTTGCCGACATCTACACGATCGGCCCGCGGATTGCCGAGAGCGTGGTTCTCTATTTCCAGCAGGAGGCCAATTGTCAGGCCATCAAGCGTCTCCAGGAAGTCGGCTTCAAGATGATGGACGAGGCCGTTGTTGCCCCTGAAGCGAAATTCTTAGCCGGCAAAACGTTTGTCCTTACCGGGGGACTCGATGCTTTTTCCAGGGATGAGGCCAGGGACCTGATCCAGAGGCTCGGGGGGCGGGTTACCTCGTCCGTGAGCAAGAAGACTGATTTTGTAGTCGTGGGTAAAGATCCCGGCAGCAAGGCCGAAGATGCCAGGAAGCTGGGGATCACTCTCCTGGACGAAGATCAGTTCAAGAAACTAGTGGGCAAGAGTTAAGAATTTCGGGAGAATCATGGCCACCGGGAGTCCCCCGGAGCACCGAAATCCTTTGGCCTCATTTTTCCAGATTGGGTCGTAGCGGTGACTGCAATTGCAGGTTCCGGCAGGACCGCAGAGGACTTTCCAGTTGGGAGGTGATTCGGGGCCTGCCTCCGTCAATGTCCATTCCCAGACATCTCCCAATTTCTTGAAGCCGGGACTGCTGCAGGCTTGCTCCCACTCCGGCTGGGTGGGCAACCGCTTTCCGCCCGCCCAGCGGCAATAGGTCAGGGCATCGTACCAGGTCACGTCGACGACTGGATCATCCAGCATCTCGGGAAGAAGCCGGCCCTTAGGCCAGGTGTCCGGAGGAGGATGTCTTGTGGCTAGGACAAAGGCCTGGTACTGCCGGTTCGTCACTTCGGTCAGATCCAGCCCGGGTCCCACAGACAAGCCGGGAAGCAGTGCCAGGGGTAAGATGAGAAGGCCTGAAAAAATGCGGTGGGCGAGGCGACGGAGCACGTCAATATTCTCCGGAAATGAGGGTTTCGGTGGCCTGGACTCCTTGAATTCCACGAATCTGGCCGATGACCATCCGTGACAGTTCGGAGAGACTGTCGGACTCGGCGGTGACGATGGTATCCCAGTGCCCGAACACGAGCGTTACCTCTTTGACTCCCGGGACGATTCGGATCTGGGAAAGGGCGTTGGTCTCAAAGCCGGGCAGGAGATTGAGAAGAATGTAACCTCGTACCATTGCCGTTCTCCTTTTTTGCCCAAACCGTGTGTGGGAGACAATTGGGCGCCACTTAGGTAAAAAGCTCCCGAAACCATTCGTCGAGCGTACCGTCTTCGATCTCGTGAAGGGCAATGGCATTAAAAGCATGATAGGTGAGCCACTGGTCCATCACCCTGAGGATTTCCTGGTCCTTTCCCCCCTTTTCTTGGAGCCGTCCCCATTTGCGCCGGATCGTGTTTTCCGAGTACTCTTGAACCTTTTCCAAAAATCGGTGGACGAGAAGGGCCGCGAGCTCGGGCTTCACTTTCTGTGCTTCGGGAAGGAGGTTGGGGTCATAGAGGGCCATTTCCGTACCTCCATGTCCTGTGAGGAAAGAAACTTGAGCTTCCTTTCCTGCAGGTTCAAAGTGGAGCAGGTTTTATTGGAGAAATCGTATACTAACTAGTACCCAAAATGGCCTGTATTTGCAATGGGTGGTCTTTTGCCAGCCTCGAGTTTTATGGAATCAGTGTAAACCGAAGCCCTCGGGTTCGCGAGCGGGGTTTCAGGAGATGAGGCGGCCTCCATCAATTGGAATGATGGCTCCGGTGGCAAAGTCGGTTCCCTCGATCAGGAACAGAACGGTGCGGGCGATATCTTCCGGAGATCCCCAGCGTCTCAATGGAGTTCCCCGGAGGACTTCCTCTTGTTCTTCGGGCGAAAGGTCCGTGGGAATAATAATGGGTCCCGGAGCCACGCAATTTACCTGGATGTGGGGGGCGAGAGTTTTCGCCAGGGCTTTGGTTAAGGCAATGACGCCCGCCTTGGATACGCAGTACGGAATGTAATTCTTGTACGGGCGAATCCCGCTCCAATCTCCGATGTTGATGATCTTCCCCTCCTGGCGTTTGAGCATCTCGATGCCCACTGCCTGACAGCACAGGAAGGTGCCCTTGAGGTTCGTGTCCATGAAGCGGTCCCAGTCGTCCTCGCGGATGGACTCAAAGGGAGTTTTGTAGAAGATCGCGGCATTGTTCACCAGGATCGAGATGCTCCCCAAAGTGGAAAGCACCTCCTGAACCATCGCGTGAACCTCAGAGGGTTGAGAAATGTCACAGCGGACGGCGAGGCCTCTGACCCCCAGGCTTTCAATTTCCCGGATGGTAGTCTGTGCTTTCTCCTCCGAAGTGAGATAGGTAATCGCCACATTGGCCCCGCGCCCGGCCAGAGCTAGAGCCGTTGTCTTTCCAACCCGGGCGGCTCCGCCGGTTACGAGCGCCGTCTTTCCCCGTAATTCCATGGTTCCCTCCCGAAGTACTTTTTTCATGATACCCGACCCTTTGGTGCATGGTCAATACAGATGACGGCAGGCGGTTCCTGGGTTCGGGGGTAAAGAATTGCCATGAGTCCTTTCGCTCTCTTTTGATCCTTCGTTTTCCTCTCTTTGGTACATTGCTACCAGAGGTTAACCTGGAGTAAGATAGGCGCGAGAAAATCTATGGGCGAGCCTAGGACAAAGAAGATCCACATCTACCTCCCGAAGGAACAAGATTCTTTGTCCTCATCCAAGCCATCGCTGCACCGAAGCGGAAAGGGTTGCCAGTGAACTCGCTGGATCAGCTCCAGGCTCTACTGCGCGACCTCTTTCAGCTTGATCTTGCCGATCTGGACTTCGGCCTGTACCGATTACTCCGCCTCAAGAGGGAGGAGGTAGAGGCATTTCTCTCCGAGCAACTTCCCCGACGAGTCGAGGAGGCGTTCGAGAGCACGGCAGCCGAGGAGCGGGCCAGCCTGGAGAGAGAGGTTTCCGATCTCGCCAGCCGGATCCGAAAGGAGGTTGCTGAGGATGCCATTTCGGACAAAGGTGAGGCACGTCGAGACCACCCCGGTTTTGCTGCTAAAGTTGCTCGGGACTTGTTTGATGCTTACGAAGACAGGTGCAGGCGGCTTCAGTCTGTCCGGGTCAGCGAGGCGCAGAAAGAAGAGGTCTTCAACCACCTCTACTCCTTCTTTTCTC
>DATEAK010000247.1:0-3038 GCA_035288405.1 bacterium
CGCATCATTGTTCGGGGTGATCCCAGGTATCCCGCCTTGTTGTCCGTCCGGCTTGCCGGCGACGCGCCACTGCAACTGACCGTGCTTGGCAATCTGGAGTTGTTGGCGCTGCCCAAGACTGCGCTCTTCTGCTCCGCCCGCTGCCCCGGTAGCGCCATCCTCGCCGCCTATGATCAGGCCGCCCGCTGGCGCGACGAGGGCCGCTGCGTCATCGGCGGCTTCCATTCCCAGGTGGAAAAAGAATGCCTGCGCATCCTCCTGCGCGGTTACCAGCCCATCGTGATCTGCCCGGCGCGCGCCCTCAACGGGATGCGCCTCCCCAGCAATTGGCGGACCGCCCTGGCCGACGGCCGGTTGCTGCTGTTGTCGCCATTCGAGAAATCCCCGCGCCGCCCCACTATCGAGTCTGCCCAATGCCGGAACGAACTGGTAGCCGTTCTCGCAGACGAGGTATTCATTGCCTACATCACCCCCGGCGGAAAGATGGAACGGCTGTCCGAGCGCCTCAAGGAGTGGAAAATCACTTTCACCAATGAGACTCGATAACGCTGCCGTCGAAGGCGACTAGCTCTTGCGCCTGGTACTTCCCCTTTCTTGCCCGTGTAGGGCTCGTCGATGTTGTTTCTTAATGAATTTGATAGGTTCGGCTCCTTGGGGGAATGAGAGGGTATGCCCAGGCAATCGAGATTGGATGCGCCCGGAACCTTGCATCACGTGATAGGACGGGGTATCGAAGGGACTAATGCGGTGAGGTAGAGAGAGTGTGTGTACAGATGGAGCACCCCCCTCACCCTGGCCCTCTCCCCCGCGGGGGAGAGGGGATCTCAGCTCGC
Organism: bacterium; assembly: GCA_035288405.1. Taxonomy (GTDB): domain Bacteria; phylum JACPSX01; class JACPSX01; order JACPSX01; family JACPSX01; genus JACPSX01. The sequence continues at coordinate 834 of DATEAK010000247.1, forward strand.
CATCGGCAAGATGGGGTATCCAGGAGCCCAGGTTGCTCGGTTTCCGGGTGCGACGACCTCCGCGGCTCCCCTCTGACTTTCCTTCCGAATTTTCAAAGCTGGGTTCGATTTACCTGCACCAAACACCTGTCGAGGTTCTCTGGCTATCGACTATGCCCGACGGCAGCCTGGATGACAAGATCTTCAAGTGCCAGCCTGCGCTTCCGCTCGCGGCTGAACCCTGCCCGTCAGCCGACCCTTTTCGCCCATAATAACAGCCATATGTTTATATGGCCTTTGTCTCCGTTTTGTGCTATTTCTACTTTATGAGCACGGCGTGGTTTGAATGGGATCTGAAGAAAGATCTCGAGAACCAGAAAAAGCACGGAGTTTCGTTTGCCGAGGCCCAATATGCTTTTGCGGACCCGCGCCGTGTGATTGCCGAAGATCTATCCCACAGTGAGCAGGAGAAACGCTATTACTGTTTTGGGGAGGTCGGGGGCGGGGTTCTGACCGTCCGCTTCACTTATCGCGGCGGTGTCATTCGCATATTGGGTGCCGGCTACTGGCGAAAGGGCAGGGTAGTTTATGAGCGCGAAAATAAAGTACACCGATGAGCCGTTGGGTGATCTCAAGGTAATCCCGGACTTTCTTCCTTCCCCTGAGGAACTCGCATTTCGGGAAGAGGGGGTAAAAGTTACGATCGCCTTGAGCAAGAGGAGCATCGAGTTTTTCAAGTCCGAGGCTGCGAAGCATCACACGCAATATCAACGGATGATTCGACGCCTGATCGATGCCTACGTTGATGCTCAGGCACAACTTCTAGCTCGTCGTTCCACCCGGACCACTCGCAAGCGGGCGACAGGTTAGCCGACACGCGGCAATCAGGGGTGTTGTTTCTGAATAAATTTGACAGGTTCACCTCCTTGGGGGAATAGGAGAGCATGCCCAAACAGTCGAGATTGGATGCCTCCGGGACCCTGCATTTCGTGATGGACGGGGTATCGAGGGGACGAGGGCCGTCCACCCGGAAACAATATCCTCCTTTTCGCCCTCCGATCTTTTCCCTTGTTCCTACAAATCGCTTATGCTACGGTTTGGTTAGAATATAGAAAGAACAATGCCATTCGGGGAATGAGGAAGAAAATCAGTCATGAAGAAAGCGACGTTGGCTGTTGAAATTGCACCTCGCATTACGGTGGATCCTCAGGTGCGATTCGGCCAGCCTGTCATCAAGGGAACGCGTGTCCCTGTGGCCGTGATTTTGGACGAAATGGCCGCTGGAACCACTTTGGAGGACATCGCGCGCGAATATGGAGTTACCAGGGAAGATGTCCGTGCGGTCTTACGCTATGCTGCAGAGATCATCACCAGTGAGGACATAAAGGTAGCTCACGGGTGATCCGGTTCCTAATCGATGCTGACCTGCCACGTTCTGTATGTATCACGTTGCGGCAAAAAGGGTATCCCGCCGATGATGTTCGCGATCTGGATCTTGGCACGGCGTCCGATGATGCTATATTTCAGCATGCAACGACCCATGGCTATACCCTAATCTCAGCCGATAAAGGTTTCTCGAACCTCCTCCATTTCCCTCTGGGAACCCATCATGGGATTCTGGTGGCGCGGTTCCCACGACACGCGCCGGCCCGGGGGAAAATCCGGATTCTTCTCCGATGGATCTCCACGCTCCAGGAAGAAGACTTAAGGGGCAATCTGCTAATCATCCAAGCGAAAGGGGTACGCATCCGGCGAGCCAAGGCCAGGTAGCTCTGTGGGCGAGAGGGTCACGGTGAGCTGAGGAACGATAGGGGACGTTGTTTCTGAATAAACTTGACGGCTTCACCTCCTTGCGGGAATGAGAGGGTGTGCCCAGGCGGGGGAGAGGGGAATTTGGGTAGGCGGGGATTTTTGACCCCGGACACTAGCCAGCCCGTAATCCCGGATTCCACAGCACTTGCCGAAGAGGTCATCTTGGCCGCCTTTTCCGGGGAGCGTTTCCGCTCAGGGCCTGACGGAGATCCTCCAGCAGATCTTCCACGTCCTCGATCCCGACGGACAGCCGGATGAGACCATCCTCAAGCCCCGCTTTCCTGCGCTCCTCTCTCGGAATCGACGCGTGGGTCATCACGGCGGGCAACTCGACGAGCGATTAGATACCTCCGAGACTCTCTGCGATCTTGAAGAGGCGCAAGTGCCCGAGAACACGGCGCGCCTCCGCAAGTC
>DATEAK010000248.1:0-20568 GCA_035288405.1 bacterium
CCTCGATGATCCGAGCGGCTGCGAAGAACTTCACGGATGTAGCCGTGGTGGTGGACCCGGAGGATTACCCGGCTCTTCTCCAGGAGCTACAGGATCAAGGCGGAGTCTTATCCCAACAGCGGCGATTCGAAATGGCTTGCAAGGCCTTTGAACATACGGCCCGTTACGATTCCTGTATCGCTTCCTATTTCCAGAGTCAAGTGGGAAAGGAACCTTATCCTTCTAGTGTCACGCTGGCTCTCGAGAAGGTTCAGGATCTCCGCTACGGAGAAAATCCTCACCAGTCGGCTGCTTTTTATCGGGAGATGGTGGTTGCGGAGCCATGCCTGGCGAACGCCCGCCAGCGGCAAGGGAAGGAACTCTCGTACAACAACATCGTTGACCTGGATGCTGCTTTAGCCCTGGTCAAGGAATTTAGCGATCCGACGGTGGCGATCATCAAACACACGAACCCCTGCGGAGTTGCCTGCGGCAGCTCTCTGGCGGAGGCGTATGCCGGCGCTCTGGAGACGGACCCGGTGTCGGCCTTTGGCGGGATTATCGCCGTGAACCGGACACTGGATCGGGAGATTGCCGAGCACTTGAGCAAGACCTTTTACGAAGCGATCATCGCACCGGGCTATGAGAAGGGAGCGTTGGAAGTTCTCAGCTCGAAGAAGGGCCTTCGCGTTTTGGAGGTTCCGCCTTGGGAAGACGGGAAAGGCTGGAATCCCGCAGCGTGGGATATGAGGAAGGTTACCGGCGGCTATCTGCTTCAGCAGCGGGACTTGCTGGGATGGCTCGGCATGAAGCCCCAAGTCGTCACCCGCCGGGAGCCGACCCCGCAAGAATGGCAAGGAATGGAATTCGTCTGGATCGTTTCCAAACATGTGAAGTCCAACGCCATCGTTTATGGAAATGCGAACCGCTCCTTGGCCATCGGAGCAGGGCAGATGAGCCGGGTGGATTCTTGCAAGGTTGCCGCCCTGAAGGCGCGCGGCTCGCTGCAGGGTGCCGTGATGGCTTCCGATGCGTTTTTTCCCTTTCGCGATGGAATTGATGAGGCGGCTTCCGTTGGAATTTCAGCTGTTGTGCAGCCCGGAGGTTCTATCCGGGATCAAGAAGTCATCGACGCGGCGAACGAGCACGGTATGGCCATGATCTTTACCGGGGTTCGGCACTTCAGGCACTGAGGGTTTAGAAATGAGAATTCTCCTGATTGGCAGCGGAGGAAGAGAACACGCTTTGGCCTGGAAGTTGAGCCAAAGCCCCCAGGTGGACAAGATCTACTGCGTCCCGGGCAATGCCGGCACGGCGGAAGTGGCCGAGAACCTCCCCGTGGGGAGCGAGGAAATCGGCGTCTTGTGCAGCATCGCTCAGCAAGCTCAGGTCGATCTCACCGTGGTGGGGCCTGAACTTCCTCTGGTGGCGGGGATTGTGGATCTTTTTGAAGAGAAGAATCTGAAAATTTTCGGCCCCCGAAAGCGGGCTGCCGTGCTCGAGGGGAGCAAAGTCTTCGCCAAAGAGTTCATGAGGCGGCACGGAATTCCCACGGCGGATTTCCGGGTCTTTGGCGAGCCTGAAGCGGCCCGCAACTTTATTGAGAAGAAGGGAGCTCCGCTGGTGGTGAAAGCGGACGGCTTGGCGGGAGGAAAAGGAGTTTTTGTTTGCACTACGGTTGCCCAGGGATTGGAGGCCGTCGAAAGTCTGATGGAAAAGAAGCTTCTCGGTTCGGCGGGGGAGCAAATCATTGTGGAAGATTTTCTTCCTGGAGAGGAGGCGTCCTTTCTGGCTTTTTGTGACGGCCAGAGCGTGCTGCCACTCCCCTCCTGCCAGGACCACAAGCCTCTTCTCGATGGGGACAGGGGACCCAACACAGGGGGAATGGGTGCGTACTCTCCGGCTCCTGTGGTGACTCCGGAGCTAAGCCGGACTGTGATCGATACGATCTTGGTCCCTACGGTGAGAGCCATGGAGAAAGAGGGGAATCCCTACCGTGGCGTCCTCTATGCGGGTCTCATGATTCACGAGGGGAAGCCCTATGCGCTGGAGTTCAACGTGCGATTCGGTGATCCCGAAGCGCAGCCACTTCTGTGCCGCTTGGAAACAGATCTGGTCCCTATCCTTGAAGCATGCTGTAGCGGATCCCTGAAGCAGGTTAAAACGGTTTGGAGGTCCGAAGCGGCCGTGTGCGTGGTGATGGCTTCCCGCGGATATCCAGACCGATATGAGAAAGGCAAGGTCATCGATGGAATGCGGGAGGCGTCGTCCATTCCGGGGGTCACGATTTTTCACGCCGGAACGGCAAAGAAACAGGGAGCCCTGGTCACCAATGGAGGAAGGGTGCTGGGAGTCACAGGTTTGGGCCCTGATATTTCTTCAGCCATTGCCACCACCTATCGGGCTGTCGAGCAGATCTCCTGGGATGGGGTCTACTTCCGCCGGGACATCGGTGCGAAAGCCTTGAAGAGATCTTTCGGTACCGGTCAGCAGACGCCGGGGTCGAACTAAGGTCGCAAAGTAAGTAAGTCCTTGCCAGCCGCCACGGGACCTTGGAATGTCTTGCGAGCTTCCCGGCAGTACTCCTCCGCTCGATCCCCTGCACGTAAATGAACGAGGACCAGCCGTTTGACGCCGCAGCGCTGGGCCATTTCTCCGGCTTGCCGGGCCGTGCTGTGGCTTTGTCTTTTCCTACCCCGGGGCATGCGAAGAAAGTTAGCTTCCATCACGAGCAGGTCTGCTCCTCGGGCAAAACGAGCCAGAGAATCGCAGGGAGCGGTGTCACTCGAATAGACGATTCGCTTCCCACTGAAAGAACTGGTGGCGCGCACCGCTACCGTCGGGGGACCATGGTCCACCGGACAGGACTCGACATGGAACCCCTTGCACCGAATGAGCGTGTGACGCCGACGAGCGGGGATAAGGTGCAGATGCAAGGGAAATGGAAAGCGGGCTCGTTGGCCCTGGACCATCCTCATCATTGCCCGAATGAGGAGATCCGCTTCCGGTGCTGCCCACAGCTTCAAGGGAAGACGCCGGCCAAAGAGGTGGAGAGAGTGAATCAGAGAAGGGATACCGTAGCAGTGGTCGATGTGGCGATGGGTTAGAATCACGCCCCGAACCCTCTGGGGATCGATGCCGGATTGCAGGAGTTTTCGGAACGGGCTTGCACTGCTATCGATTAAAACGGCGTCCCGGCGATCCCAGATTCCCAGCGAAGTGTTATCCCGGTCCACGCTGGGTAGCCCGGAGGAGGTCCCGAACAGAGTGATTCTCAATGAGTTATCCTGATTTTGCATGATTTTTCCTGCTCTCTCCTCCTGGTGCTCAGGAAGGAGTTGGTTCTTTACCTGAAGGGCCAGGAAATCAGGGCTGTCCTCTTTTCCCAGCGCGCCTTTCATTTAGGAACACAAAGAAGAAAATAAACGATTTCGGCCGGAATTATACAAAATATCCGGGTACTTGGCTTCTCTCTGAGAGAAAAAGGGGATCGCTATTCGAAATTACCATTGATTTCTTCCCCCATGAGTCCTAAACTAGCACTCGCTTCGGTTGAGTGCTGATAATCACTTCGGTGGGATCAACTTCATCGGTCAATCAGCCAGTGAAGAAAAGTGAAGAAGGAGGAAACACATGAAGGTTCGTCCTATGCACGACAAGGTTTTGGTGAAGCGCCTTGAAGAGCAGGAAACCAAAAAAGGGGGGATTATTATTCCCGACACGGCGAAAGAGAAGCCCCAGGAAGGGGAGGTCGTTGCTGTGGGGTCGGGGAAAATCCTCAAAGACGGGACCCGGAGAGACCTGGAAGTCAAGAAAGGGGATCGCGTTTTGTTTGGTAAGTACTCTGGGACCGAGGTCAAGATTGACGGAGAAGAGTATCTGATTGTAAGCGAAGAGGACGTTTTGGGAATCATCGAGTAGCTCGAACTTGTGACAAGAGAGGAACTAAATGGCTGCAAAACAAATTTTGTACAATGAAGAGGCACGCAGGGGCGTCCTCAGGGGAGTCAATCAGCTGGCTGACGCCGTTAAAGTGACCCTGGGACCTCGCGGACGAAACGTGGTGCTCGACCGCAAGTTCGGAGCTCCGACCATTACCAAGGATGGGGTCACGGTTGCCAAGGAAATTGAGCTTAAGAATCCCTTCGAAAACATGGGGGCCCAGATGGTGCGGGAAGTCGCGAGCAAGACAAGTGATGTGGCGGGAGACGGCACCACAACGGCTACAATTTTGGCCCAGGTAATCTATCAAGAAGGAATCCGGAATGTGACCGCCGGAGCAAATCCCATGGCCTTGAAGCGCGGGATGGAGAAGGCTGTGGAACGGGTGGTCCAAGAACTCAAAAAAATCAGCAAAACGATCAACGATAAGACGGAGATTTCCCAGGTCGGCACCATCTCGGCCAACAATGACAAAGAAATCGGGGACCTTATTGCTGAGGCTATGGAAAAAGTGGGAAAGGACGGAGTCATAACGGTTGAAGAAGCCAAGAAGATGGAGACCACCCTGGAAGTGGTCGAGGGGATGCAATTCGACCGGGGCTACCTTTCTCCTTATTTCGTTACCGATGCAGAACGAATGGAAGTCGTACTGGAAGATGCTTCCATCCTCATTCACGAAAAGAAGATCAGCTCCGTGAAGGAGTTGCTCCCACTCTTGGAACAGGTGGCTCGGACCGGTAAACCTCTACTGGTGATCGCAGAAGAGGTGGAAGGGGAGGCTCTGGCAACCCTGGTGGTCAACAAGTTGCGAGGGGGCCTGCGGGCTGCTGCGGTGAAAGCTCCGGGATACGGCGACCGGCGCAAAGAGATGCTCAAGGATATCGCAGTCCTGACCGGTGGCCAGGTGATCTCGGAGGAACTGGGAATTAAGTTGGAGAATCTCACCCTGAAAGATTTGGGCCGGGCCAAGCGCATCTCTATCGATAAAGACAATACTACCATTGTCGAGGGCGCAGGAGAGAGCAGTGAAATTGAGGGTCGGATCAAACAGATTCGCACCCAGATCGAAGAGACGACATCGGACTATGATCGGGAAAAGCTCCAGGAGCGACTGGCCAAACTCGCCGGCGGGGTGGCCGTCATCCGGGTAGGAGCGGCAACGGAAACCGCACTGAAAGAGAAAAAAGCTCGAGTCGAGGATGCCCTTAATGCCACTCGTGCAGCCGTCGAAGAAGGGATCGTTCCTGGCGGCGGAGTGGCCTTTCTGCGGGCGATCCAGGCCCTGGAAGGAATCAATTTGAGCGGCGATGAAAAAATCGGCGCAAACATCATCAGGCGAGTTCTGGAGGAGCCCTTGAGACAAATCGCCCAAAATGCCGGTCACGAGGGTTCCATCGTTGTCCAGAATGTCAAAGGGAAGAGCGGGAACACGGGGTTTGACGCGGCCACAGGCACATATGTGGACATGGTGAAGGCCGGGATTATCGATCCCACCAAGGTCGCTCGCACGGCTTTGGAAAATGCCTGCAGCATCGCGGCTCTTATGCTGACGACCGAGGCTGCGGTCTGTGAGATCCCGGAAGAGGAAAAGGAAGCGCCGGGTGGTTCCCATGGTCACGGCGGCATGGGCGGCATGGAAGGCATGTATTGAGATAGAAAGCAGCCTCATCAAGACAGCGGGGCAACCTCAAAAAGCCCCTACCTCCGGGTAGGGGCTTTTTGAATGCCTATTTCTTAGTCATTCAAGAGCGGCGCTGTACATGGAATAATCAATCTCAAACCTCGAACCCATCAACGATTCTCTGGTCAGAGCTCAAACTCTTTGGACATTATTTGGGCATTTTCTCCTGATAGCGTTCGGCGTATCGTAGTGAAAGGGATTGACCCTTTCAAACCCATTGAATTTCAAGAGATGGTTTTAGCCCGAAATTGGGTCGGAAAGAGTTGCAGCCCTGGCACTGTTCCTGCACAAGAGGAATGGGAGACCCTAGTCCCCGGGGGTGGGAAGAGATCGCGCAACCAAAAGGTAACTCCCATCGGCCTAGGGGTTTACAGCGTAAAAAACCTAATTTACTTTTTGGGAAGAGATATGTTAATGTCCAGTGCCATCGTGCTTTTTCATCTCTTTTTTGTTCCGGATACTGGATGACGGGAGGCGCAATGGAGTATTTCCCTTTCGCTTTTGGTGAGCGAGCAAGTGTCTTTCGGCGACAGCCAATTCCCAAGGAGGTGATGAGTTCTCATGAAAAAAATTGAAGCCATCATTAAGCCCTTTAAGCTCGATGAGGTCAAAGACAAACTGAGCGAGGTCGGGATTCAGGGATTGACTGTAAGCGAGGTCAAGGGATTCGGCCGCCAAAAGGGACATACGGAACTCTACCGAGGGGCGGAATATGTCGTAGACTTTCTCCCCAAAATCAAGCTCGAAATCGTTGTTCCTGATCGATTGGTCGCCGATGTCGTGGAGGCGATCATGTCCTCAGCCCAAACGGGCCGGATTGGGGATGGGAAGATCTTTGTTCTCCCTGTAGAGGAAGCGGTACGCATTCGAACCGGTGAAAGGGGAGAGGAAGCACTTTAGCCTTGCCCCCTGGTAGGCTCGTTCGGAAAAAACTGAGGTGGCGGATTCTGCCGGGTGAGCAGTGCGGCGTTTTCCGTGCCCACGCTGGATGAAGGAGGGAAGGGAGGTTTCATGACACCCAATGAAGTATTGAAATTTGCTAAGGAGAAAGGCGCAAAGATCCTCGATTTGCGTTTCAAGGATTTTCCAGGGATCTGGCAACATTTCTCGGTTCCCATCCATAACCTGGAAGAGAGCAGTTTCGAGGAAGGGTTCGGCTTCGATGGGTCCAGTATCCGGGGCTGGCAGGCGATTCATGCCAGCGATATGCTCGTTCTTCCGGATCCGACCACGGCCGTGATGGATCCTTTTTTCAAAGAGCCCACCTTGGTCATGATTTGCAATATTCTTGATCCGATCACAAAGGAAAAGTACTCACGGGATCCCCGTCACATTGCCCAGAAGGCGGAAGCTTACCTGCGCTCGACAGGGATTGCCGACACGCCCTACTTTGGACCTGAAGCGGAATTCTTCATCCTGGATGACGTGCGCTACGATAACAACCAGCATAGTTGCTACTATTTTGTAGACTCCGTCGAGGGGCAGTGGAACACAGGACGAGAGGAAAATCCGAACCTGGGATTTAAGCCCCGCTACAAGGAAGGGTACTTCCCTGTTCCTCCCACAGACACCTTGCAGGATCTCAGGACCGAAATGGTCCTGTGTATGGCCCAGGTGGGGATCCCTGTGGAAGCCCATCACCACGAGGTGGCGACCGGAGGGCAGTGCGAAATCGACATGAGGTTCGATAATCTCGTCGGAATTGCAGATCACCTGATGTGGTACAAGTACATCGTCAAGAACGTCGCTCGCAAGTACAACAAGACGGCGACCTTCATGCCCAAACCACTCTTCGGAGACAATGGCAGCGGTATGCACGTTCACCAGAGCCTGTGGAAGGATGGGAAACCGCTCTTCGCGGGGGATCGCTATGGCGGGCTGAGTCCACTGGCTTTGAACTACATTGGCGGGATTCTCAAACACGCTGCTGCCTTGTGTGCCTTTGTGGCCCCCACCACAAACTCCTACAAGAGGTTGGTTCCGGGCTACGAGGCACCCGTGAACCTGGCTTACTCGGTGCGCAATCGCAGTGCTGCAGTACGGATTCCCATGTACTCACCCAGCCCGAAGGCCAAGAGGGTCGAAGTGCGGTTCCCGGACCCGGCCTGCAATGCGTACCTTGCCTTTGCCGCTATGCTCATGGCGGGGCTCGACGGCATACAAAATAAAATTCCTCCGGGAGATCCCCTGGACAAGGACATCTATGCCCTAACTCCGGAGGAACTAAAGGGAGTACCTACGGTTCCCGGCTCCCTCGATGCGGCCCTCAATGAGCTGGAAGAGGATCACGATTTTCTATTTAAAGGAGATGTGTTTACAGAGGATGCCGTCTCCACTTGGATCAACTACAAGCGCAGCAACGAGGTGGATCCGTTGCGCTTGAGGCCCCATCCCTACGAGTTCACCCTTTACTTCGACATTTAAGCCCTGTGGGGGCCGGCTGAAAGGCCGGCCCCTATTTCCCCACTGGGTTCGTTCCCTTTTCTGTTCTCTGATACAGATTTCCCCTTCAAGTTCTTCTGCGTCCCCACCGGATCCAGTTTTTGTCCACGAACCATGCGACTCCTCCAGCCCGAAAAGTTTTCGGCTGCCTTCATCTCACTTGGCCTATGCAGTTTCCCATCTCTGGCTGCTCCCTTGTTTCTCAACGAGAAGTTGCTGCCCTTATCCGTTCCTCGGGGGAGCCCCAAGGGGCACCCCGGTCTCCTCACAGCCTGCGGGCTGGAAAGGTATTGACAACCTCCTTCACGGATGGTCTTCTTAAGCCGGCTGAGGGGGCAGTTCATGAAGGAGGTCCAAGAACCCGGTGAGTGGGCAGAACATCTGCGAGGAATTGACCGAACGGGTGGGGAAAGGCGAACCTTTCGGCGACCGGTCTCGGGATCTCCTGAGGGACCTGCGGTTTCTGGATCCCCCTGCTGCCTGGAAAAATCTAGGCCAAATTTGGGGACAGGCGAATTTCAGCCGGCTCTTCCCCGACTTTTTCCCTCGATTTTGCCAGACCTGCGCCCGTTCCTTCGATCCGGACCAGGCCCTCAATAATTTTGAGCGCTTCTCAAGCTGTATCTACGATAAGAATTATCTCTACACGATCTTGTCCCAACAGTTGCCCGTCCTTGAATCCCTGCTGGCTATCTTTTCGGGAAGTCAATTCTTAACTGATTTCCTTCTCAAGGACCCTTCTTACTTCGATCAAGTGATCCGCCAGGAAACCACGTTCCGCAGCCGGATGAAGGAGGAGCTGGAGAGAGATCTGAGCGCCTTCCTGGCTTCCACCCGGACTTCCCAGGATCTCATGAAAACAGTGCGCCGCTTTAAGAATAGAGAGATTCTCCGCATCGGTCTCAGGGATTTGATGCGCTACGGCGATCTGACGGAAACCATGGAGGACCTCTCGAACCTGGCGGACGTGTGCGTCCAGGCGATCCTGGATTTCTGCCTGACGGAGCTGACCAGCCAGTACGGGCGCCCCATCGTCGAGGAAGAGGATTCGCAAACTCCCTGTGAATTCACCGTCATCGGTCTCGGGAAGCTGGGAGGACGGGAACTCAACTTCAGTTCGGACATCGATTTGATCTACCTCTATTCCTCGGACAAAGGAGCCACGGCAGGCATCCCTGCGGCCCGGGGCGAACGGGTCAATGCCATCAGCAACCACGAGTTTTGTACCAAGCTGGCCCAGATGATCACGCGTTATTTGAATGAAATTACCCCCGAGGGCCAGCTCTTCCGCGTCGACTTGAACCTGCGCCCGGAAGGGCACAGCGGCGACATTGCCAACTCACTGCGCAGCATGGAAATCTACTATGAGTCCTGGGGACAGACCTGGGAACGGCAGGTCCTTATCAAAGCCCGCAGGGTCGCCGGTAGCGAAAATCTGTTCAGGCAGTTCCTCGCCATGGTCAATCCGTTTAGCTTCCGCAAGCATTTGGACTTCGGAGCTCTGCACGAGATCCGGGAGATGAAAGAAAAAATCAACCGGGATCTGGCCGGCCGGGGAGCCGGCGAGGGCCACGTGAAGCTGGGTTACGGCGGGATCCGCGAAGTGGAATTCATCGTACAGGCCTTTCAACTGATCTACGGAGGTAGAGATCGCTGGCTGCAGCAGCGCAATACGCTGCGGGCCCTCCACCGCCTCTCCGAGAAGGGCTACATCACGTATCGGGACTACGCGGACTTGAGCAAGGCTTACGGTTCTCTGCGCGAGCTTGAGCATCGTATCCAGATCCAGCAGGGCCGCCAGACCCACGAGATTCCGCGCGCGATGCGGGAGCGGGCCGTTCTGGCCCGAAAGATGGGGATTGAAGGGGAGAGTCCGGAAATCTTAAGCGAAGAATTGCTTACCCTCTACCGTTTCCACACGGGCAACGTCCGGCGGGTCTACGACCAGCTTTTTTCAGTTCTCCCGGAAGGAGCTTCGGAGGAAGAGGACGATATCGCCCTTCTTCTGGAAGGCTCGGCCAGCAGCGGGGCACTCGAAACCCTTCGGGGGCGGGGGTTTCAGATGCCCGAGAGGGCTTTTCAGAACCTCCAGGGTCTTTATCAAGGTCCTCCCTTCTCTCACCCGTCTGCTGCCAACCGCGCGCAAATGCGCCGCGTGATTTCCCGTCTGCTGGCCTGTGGTCCCACACTGGCTGATCCTGACTTTGCCTTGAACCACTTGGAGAAGTTCGTCAATACTTCCGGCTTGAGGGAATCTCTTACGGCCATGCTGGCCGAACGGCCTCTACTGCTCGAACACCTGCTTTCCCTGTTTGCCAGCAGCGAGTTTTTGTCCTCAGCCCTCATGCAGAATCCCGAACTCGTGGATCTCGTACTCGAAGAGATCGACCAGGATCGCCCGGTTCGCAAGGAGGAATTGTCCTTGCAGCTTTCCCGGAATCTCCAAGATGCGTCCACTTACGAGGACAAGCTGGAGTTCCTGCGTGTTTTTAAGAAGGCCGCGGAGTTAAGGATCGCCCTTCGAGATCTACAGGGGAAAGCCGACCTAACCGAGGTGATAGAATCGCTGTCGGATCTGGGGGACGTCCTTCTGGAGTCGGCGATCGGGATTGCCTCAGAAGAATTAGAGGCCCGATATGGTCTGCCCGAGTTGTCCTCGGGTTTGGGGAGATGCCGGTTCGCGGTGATTGCCTTGGGGAAGTATGGGGGGCGGGAACTCAGCTTTGGCTCCGACTTGGACGTGGTTTTCGTTTATGAGGGGGAAGGGGAAAGTGAAATCTCGATGCCGGTCCCGCCTGGCGGATTGAAACGGGAGGACTCCATTGGCAACCAGCTTTTCTTCACAAAGCTGGGGGAAAAGATCGTGCAAGCCTTGAGCGGTGTGACACGGATGGGGCATGTGTACCGGTTGGACTTGAGGCTTCGACCCGAAGGAGAGAAGGGGCCGCTGGTGGTTTCTCTGGAAACTCTGGAGGAGTATCACCGCTGCCGTGCCGCCTTGTGGGAAGGGCAGTCCTGGCTGAAGGCAAGGCCGGCCGCTGGGGATCCGGACTTCGGGGAAATCGTCGTTTCCAGGATCCAAGAGGCCTGGATCGCCAAGCCCCTGGCTCCGCAGGCTGCTGAAGACTTGAAGGAGATGCGCCAGCGCATGGAGGTGGAGAGGGTCCATTCGGATGGGAGCGGCCGGCACATCAAGCTCGGCCCCGGTGGGATTGTCGACATCGAGTTCATCACCCAGTACCTTCAGTTGAAACATGGCGGACAAGACCCCGATCTGCGCACTCCCTCCACACTGGAATCCCTGCGCAGGCTTGCCCGGGGGGGCTACCTGGGCCCGGATGAGTGTTGCCAATTGCAGGAAGCTTATCTCTTCTTGCGAGGTTTAGAGAATCGATTGCGAATTTTCCAGTCTTTGCCCACCAGCGTGCTGCCCTCGGATAGCGAGCACTTGAGAATTCTGGCCAGACGCCTGGGATACCCGGATGGGCAGTATAACTCTCCCGAAGCTCAACTCCTGAAGGATTACGACCGGCACACATCCGCGGTCCGCCAAATCTTTATGCGTGTCTTTGTCTAGTGGCAGCGGATTGAGGGTCAGGAGATGCCTTCCGTTAGCCTGCGATAAAGCCGAAGATAAGAAGATACTTCCCGTTCCGGGGAAAATTCCCGCCGGATCAACTCTCTTCCCGCCTCTCCCATGCGCCAGCGCAGATCCTTGCCGGCTGCCAGGAGCCGGGCCTTTTCCCAAAATTCTTTCTCTCCGGAGAACAAGAACCCGTTGACTCCGTCCTGGACGATTGTCGTGTTTCCCGGGATACGGGAGGCCAGCACGGGAATCCCCATACTCATGGCTTCCAGCAGGCTGTTCGCCATTCCTCCCTCAGACAGAGACGAATTAATGACAACCTGGACCGCTGCGTAGAGAGAGCGCATTTGATGATGGGGAACAGCCTGCAGGTAGTGGACCCAGGGGAGCGTTGAGATTTGTTCCAAGAAGATCCTCCCCAGTTCGGGATCCAGGATGGGCCCGGCAACCACCAGGTGGATTTGGGGAAGTTCTTCTACCAGGCGTGCTAGGGGGGCCAGGACGAAGCTGACGTTCTTCACCGGACGGATTCCAGCGGAGACGAGAAACAGGAAACGATCAGGTCCTGCCGGAATCTTTTCCAGGGGGTCTCCTTCACCTTCGGGCAGGTCCACCGCCTGGGGGATGACGGCAACTTTTTCGAGGATATCCGGGGCCTGTTGACCGAGATGGGTCCGCACTGCTTCGTGGAAAACCGAGATGGCCCCCACGAAGTTCAGTATCTCAATAACCATGGGCCGCTGAGATTCGTCCGTAAGATTCTGATAGGCGTCCGTGCCGGTAATTGTCAGGACGGTGGGGAGCCCAAGCTTTTGCCCGGTTTCCCGCAGCAAGTTTCCGGTCCGGAAGGCATTAAGGCCGTGTAGGACATCGGGTGAAAAATCCTTCAAAAGGGAGAGAATCTGGGCGAGGTCTGGGCTTACCTCCGTGTTGACGATTTCGACCTCGGCACCGCGTGCGGCTAGGCCTTTGGCAATTCGGCTGGCGGTTACGGAGTTGCCTGTAATGGATGGAAAAAAATGGGGTGTCAGGATGGCGATTCTCATGCGGTTCTCGCTCGGAGTTCCTTTTGTCTGCGGACCCTGCCAGGGACCCGGAGGCAAAATAATTATTTTTGTTTCCTACCTTCTGCTTCCTGCGAGATTAGTGTATTATACCTGCCGGACGTTGCCAACTCCCATCCTTACCAACTTCAGTCGGTTGTGAGGGCTCTTCGCCGAGGAGGACAGGTATCATGGCCTTTGATGATCTCAAGGATTTCCTCAAAGTTCTCAGAGAACGCAATGAACTTCACGAAGTCGAGGTAGAAATGGATCCCTCTTGGGAAGTATCCGCCGTGTGCCGCAAGATATTTGACGAGCGCGGGCCGGCTCTCCTCTTTCATCGGGTCGGGAACCATCGCACGCCCCTTCTCGTTGGAGCTCTGACGACCCGGACCCGGTACCAGATCGGCCTGGGTTTGGGAGATCAACCGACTTCCATCGCCCTGATCCGTGAGAAGTGGAGCAACGCCTTCAAAAACCCGATTCCTCCCAAGACGATTGCCCGCAGTCAGGCCCCCTGCAAGCAGGTCAAGGCGAAAGGGGTTGACCTGTACGCGGATCCTTTTCCGGTTCCTCTCTGGCACCATCAGGACAGTGCTCCCTATCTGGGGACTCTTCATGCGGTAATCACAAAAGATCCCGAGACGGGGTGGATCAACCTGGGGAATTATCGGAACGAGATTCGCTCCCGGGATCAGCTCGGGGTTTTTATCATTCCCTATCGTCACATCGGTTTGCATTTGCAGAAGTGGAAAGCCATCGGTAAACCCATGCCGATCGCCATTGCCGTGGGTCTGGAGACGGCGCTCAATCTGGTAGCAGTGGCCCCCGTTAAGGCCGGACAGAGTGAGTACGATGTGGCTGGTGGACTCAAAGGGAAGCCGGTTGAGGTGGTGGAAGCAGAGACCTGTGACTTACTGGTTCCTGCCCACGCCCAGATCGTTATCGAGGGTTATGTTCCCATTGACGAGACCTTGCCTCAAGAAGGGCCCTTTGGAGAATTTGCCGGCTATATTGGTGAGCAGGTCTACAACTGTAATTTCATGAAGGTGACGGCCGTCACGTATCAGGAGAACCCGATTTTTCAGGGGACCTACGAAGGTCTTCCTCCCAATGAAAGCACCACGGTGCGTAGCATAGGGCGTTCCACTTCCCTATACGATCACCTCACCGGAGTGGTTGGTTTGCCGGGCATCGTGGACGTGTGTGTTACGGAGGGAGGATGTGCCGGATTTCACGCCGTGGTGTCGATCCAAAACTCCTATCCCGGACACGTCCGTGACGTGATGATGAACTGTTGGGGGCAGCCCACGCTGTTTGTCAAGAACGTCATCGTGGTTGATGAAGACATGGACCCTTGGGATCCTGTCAAAGTCGAGTGGGCTATCGCCACTACCATGAAACCTACCCGCGATATCGAGATCGTCAAACGGGGGACCTCAATCAGTATCGATCCCTCCTCGCCGCGACCCGGATCCGGGCAGAGCGGGGCGATTGTGACCGATCTGCTGGGGATCGACGCGACCCGCCCCCATTTCGATTATGAAGAAAAAGGGTCCACGTTCCCGCAGCTGGCGGTACCGAAGCCGGAACATATGAAGACCGTTCGGGAAAATTGGGCCCGGTATGGTTTCCGGTCGTCGTAAACGTCAGCTGATGGAGATTTCCAGGATGCTGAATTCCCTAATGCCGGCGGGGGTCTTCACCTTGACGGCGTCGTCGAGGGCGTGACCGATCAAAGCCCGGCCCACCGGGGAATTTACGGAAATTTTCCCCTGCTCGATGTCGGCCTCGTCGGCGCCTACGATCCGATAGCGGACGCGTTCTCCCGTTTCACAGTCCTCGAGGAGAACCGTGGCTCCAAAGACCACGCGGTCGTTGGGTAAATTGGATGTATCGATCACCTGAGCCCGGCCGAGTTTGTCCTGAAGAAGTCGGATCCGGCCTTCTACAAACGACTGCTGTTCCTTAGCGGCGTGGTATTCCGCATTCTCACTCAAATCTCCATGGGCCCGAGCTTCCGCAATGGCTTGAATGACCCGAGGTCGTTCTTCCTGCTGCAAGCGCTTTAACTCAAGGCTGAGTTGCTCGTAACCTTCCCTGGTCATAGGAACTCGTTCAACCATCGCGCTCATAACTCCTTCTCATTGGGAAGCCGGGAAACCAAGATCTCCAGAATGTCCCGAAGACTCTTCGGCCACCTGGGGCCAGGTCACAACAGGCGCCCGGAGTTTTGGGCCACCTGTCAATTCAAATGAGTCGGCTGCGGGCTCGCCTCCGTGCCCGTTCTCCAGGCCCAGGAAATCGCTGCGCGCGGAGAACCGGTCGTCGTGCGGCAAGGATACCTTAGCCGTCGATGAACGGAGATGGTCAACCTGCTCTTAGGTTCGATTGCCCGATGAAAAGTGGTTTTCCTGTTTCGGCTTATCCGGCCTTGGCCGGTTGAACCGTATTCTTAAAGATGCTCCAACTTTTCAGGAGATCGACAGCCCGGTTCAGTTGAGGGTCCTTGGCTACATCTTCGGGCTTGCCGCTGCTCGAATCGTCGTTGCCGTTTTCCTTTGTGGGAGGAGCTCCCTCCAAGTGTCCCTTGAGATCTTTTTCCCGCACCACCGGCCCCTCTTGTTTCGCCGCTGGGGTGGGAACAATCTCGTTGACGGCCACATCCGGAATGATCCCTTTGGCTTGAATCTCTCGCCCCTTGGGGGTGTAGTACTTCGCAGTGGTAAGTTTCAAAGCCGAACCATCGCTCAGAGGCAGAATCGATTGCACAGAAGCTTTTCCAAAAGTCTGAATACCAAGGATCACAGCCCTTCCCTGATCCTGGAGAGCTCCAGCCACAATTTCCGAGGCACTCGCACTTCCGGCGTTCACCAGAACAACCAAAGGTTCACTCAGATAGGGATTGGATGCGTTGGACCGGTAGCGCTTGCTGGTGCCGCTTGACCGTCCCTCTGTGTAAACCACCAGATCTCCCTTGGGAAGGAACAGACCCGACACTTTGATTGCCTGATCCAAAAGTCCTCCGGGATTGTTGCGAAGATCCAGAATGATCCCTTTCGGTTTCACTTTTTTAATATCGGCCAGGGCCTTCTCCATTTCTTCTCCCGAGTTGCGGTTGAAGCTCCTGAGCCGGATGTACCCGATATCGCCCTCGATGATCCGGGACCGCACGATTTGGATTCGGATCACATCGCGCGTGAGAGTGAAGTCCTTAGGTGCCTGGAGACCTTCCCGAAAGATGGTCAGGGTGACGTTGGAGCCTTTGGGCCCCCTCATCCGCTTCACTGCCTCGGGGAGGCTCAAGTCCTTGGTCGATTCGCCATCGATCCGGATAATCCGATCCCCGGACTTTAGGCCCGCCCGGGCGGCCGGTGTGCCTTCAATGGGAGAAACAACCGTTAACTGGTCATCTTTGACCGTAATTTCTATGCCAAGTCCGCCAAAACTCCCCTCGGTTTCGACCTGCATCTCCTTGTACATGGCCGGATCCATGAAGGAGGAGTGGGGATCCAGAGTTTTAATCATCCCCTGAATGGCGCCGTAGAGGATTTGCTGAGGCTTGACCTCCTCCACGTAGTTGGACTGAATCAAGTAAAGCGCATCATTGAAGATCCGCAGGTTTTCGTAAGTGGTGCCGACGGCCCTGACCTTCTGGGTGGTAAGGGCACCTGCAGCGACAACGATCACGAGAAACAAAAGACCCCAGATAAGCCATTTCTTATGGCCGCGCTCTGAAATCATGGAAAGCCTCCCGGGGAAAACTCGTCTCCCCCATAAGAACTCTAAACGGCGCAAAGAACGTGTCAGATAGCTTCCAAAGTATACGGTCCTAAGGGGCCTTTTTCAACCAATTTAAGGGGTCTTCCGGTTTGCCATGCTGGCGAATCTCAAAGTAGAGAGTTGGATCGGAATCGGTATTCCCGTGGCCCAAACGGGCAATGAGTTGCCCTGCGTTGACCTGCTCGCCCGCCTTTACCACCATTTGGGCGAGATGACCGTAAATGGAGTAAAGGCTATTGCCGTGGTCGATGATCAGGATGTTACCGTACCCTTTCAGCTCATTGGCATAAAGAACCTCCCCTCTGGCGATCGTGCGGATTGCGCTGCCGGAAGCGGCGGCAATATCAATTCCCTTGTTGAAGGTGTAGACGTCGTACTTGGGATGGATGGTTTTGCCGAAAGAAGCGGAGATTTGGCCCGAGACCGGCCAGGGCAGGCTGCCTCGGCCGACGGGCTCTATTTTCTCACGATTGCTGCTGCGCGAGCGTAAGGAGGCTTGTCTTTTTTCCAACTCCTGAATCAATTTCTGCAAGCGCAACGCCGATGCCTCAAGCTCCTTCTGGGTCTGCAGTTGGCCCGCTTTAGTCGTTCGAATTTTGGCCAGGAGACGGCTTTTTTGTGCGCGCTCTTCCGTCAGCCGGCTCTGAGCGGCTTCGGCCTTTTTCTCGTAAGCCAGGATGGAAGCCTCCAGGCGGCGCAGGTGTTCCTGAGAGGTTTGCAGATCTGCCATTTGGGCCGCATACTTCGACATGCGCTTCCGGTCCTGGTGCGCCACATCGCTCAAGTACCGGGTTCGCATCACGAGATCCATCCAGTCACTTTCTGCCAGGGCCGCTTGCGGGACAAAGGGATCTGCCTGCTTATAGAGAGCGCGAACTCTGTTCTTGAACCGGGCCTGCTTCTCTAATAATTGGAAGTTTAACTTTTTCAGATCGCTCTCTACTTTCTTCTTTTCCCTTTGGTTACGTTCCAGGTTCCGCTGGTAGATTTCCAGTTCACGACGGTACTTGGCGATGCGTTTTTCAATGGCCGCCAGCTGTTCTATCGTGCTCCCTTCGGCGGCCTCGGTTTTGCGCACCGCCTCTTTCTGTCGTTCGATTGCCTGCTGGATCTGGCGCAACTTTGTTTTTTGCTCCCCTGGGTTGACCGCGGCGGAGGAAGCCGCCCAGCCGGGAAGGATTCTCAGGCAAAGAAGCGCCGGGAAAATGATCAAGACCGCCGCTTGTACCCATGGACTCTTGCTACGCACCGTGATTCCTCGAGACAGGGTTGGTGACAAAAAAACTTCCCAGAATTCCGAGGCCGACGCCGGTTGCCAGGCCGCCCCCCATGATTTCACGGGAGAAGAAGACCGGAGGAGGAAGCCCCGCAAAGGGGAGATTTAAGTTCAGATGGCCCTGAAGCGTCCAGAAAAAACATGCCAGGAGTGCCAGAGCGCAAGCCGCACTGGCTCCTCCCAGGAGCGCTCCCTCGAACAAAATCGGCATCCGGATCATCGTCCGGGTCGCACCGACCCATTGCAAAACTTCAAATTCTTCCCGGCGCCGAACGACGGACTTTTGAATACTCGTGCCGATAATAAGAATAATCGAAATGCCGAGCAGAGATCCGATGACAATTCCGGTAATCCGGACAACGGTGACAATGGCCTCAAAGCGTTCGAGCCATTTCTTCCCATATTCCAAGTCTTCAACGCCCGGCAGAGAGGAGAGATTCCGGGACAAGCGCTCCAGATCCGGACCATGGCGGAAGGTTTCTTTCAAAGACAACAGGTACGAAGCCGGAAGTGGGTTTCCTTCAATCCCCGCCAACAGCTCCCGGTTTCCGGAAAAGCTTCGTGTGAACTCGGTATAGGCCTCCTCTTTGGAGACGAAGCGAATCTTCTCTACCTCTGGCTGGTGGAGGAAAACCTCCTCCAGACGGGAACGCTGCGACGGGGTCAGATCATCCCGTAAGAAAACAACCACTCGCACCTGTTCTCCGACATTTCCCAGAGATCGTTGGAGGTTGGTGAGCAGAAGACCAAAGGCTCCAAGAATCATCATCGATACGGTGACAGCGATAATGATCCAAAACGTTTCCCCCTTCCTGCGCAGGAGGTTGCCAAGAGTCTCGCTCATGACAAAATGGACGCCGGTCAAGCCCATTACGACTCCACGACCTGTCCCTGGCGCAGAACAATTGTCCTCTTGCCTGAGCGATCCGCCAGAGTCCGGGAGTGGGTGGCAAATAGGATCGTTGTTCCTTTCCGGTTCAGTTCTTCAAAGAGCTTGTAGATCTCCTCTGCGAAGTTCTCATCTAGATTTCCCGTGGGCTCATCGGCCACAAGGATGAGCGGAGAGTCGATCACCGCTCGTGCCACGGTGACCTTTTGCCGTTCCCCCTCGGAGAGGTGCAAGGGATAAGCATCCTTTTTGTCTTCCAGGCCGATCCATTGCAGGGTTTCCCAAGTCTTTTTCTTGATGACCCGGTTTGGAACTCCCCGCGCTCGCAGCGTGACGGCCACATTGTCAAAGACGGTTCTACGGGCCAGGAATTTCCCCTGCTGAAAAACGATTCCGAGCTGACGCCGGTAGTCGGGCATGGAAGAGGACTGGAGGCGTGAGATGTTTCGGCCGTTGACGATAATTTGCCCCTTGGTCGGCTGTTCAGCAGCAATGAGCAGGCGCAGGAGAGTCGTTTTTCCGGACCCGCTGGGTCCCGTGAGGAACACGAAATCCCCGCGATCGATACCCATGGAGATTTCTTTGAGGGCCGCAAAATTGGGGCCGTAGGATTTGCTGACCCCGAACATCTGGATGATTTCCGGGGAGTTAAGCTTTTGCCTAAGCAAAACTCTTTTAACCTCCAGAGTTGGGAAGAAATTATCATTTTCATGCGGATCCGGCAATAGGAAATCCTCTTTTGCCATTTTGTTTCTCATTGAGGAGTAGAGTACGAAAGGAACCGTAGAAGTACCGAAAAAAATCACTTCCTTGACTCGCCTTCGTCATTGCTCCTATAGTGATCAAGATACATCACAGTGGTACGGGAGGCCCCGGCCGTCAGACTCGATCTTCCGGAGTCACAATGCTGCATTTGAAAGACATCGAAAAGGCGAAGTCCGTCCTTGCAGGCGTATCCGAGGTGACTCCCTTGGTTTTCTCTCGTTCCCTGAGCGAGATGACAGGCTGCCAGGTTTACCTGAAAATGGAGAACCTGCAGAAGACCGGGTCGTTCAAAGTACGGGGAGCCTATGCGAAGATCGCCGGTCTGTCCGCCGCCGAGCGCAAGGCGGGTGTGTTTGCCGCCTCGGCTGGAAACCACGCCCAGGGAGTGGCTTTTGCGGCCCGCAAGTTTCGGGTGCGTTCTACCATCGTCATGCCGCAAAGTTCCTCCATCGCCAAGTTGCTGGCTACCCAGAGTTACGGAGCCCGCACGATCCTTTGGGGGCAGTCTTTCGAAGAAGCGTTTCAACGGGCCCGGGAGCTGGCTCTCCAACGTCGAGGGACCTTTATTCACGCTTTTGATGACCGCGCCGTCATGGCGGGACAGGGAACCATCGCTCTGGAAATACTCGACGCCCTGCCCCAAGTGGATGCGGTCTTGGTCCCCGTCGGCGGCGGAGGTCTTCTGGCCGGGATCAGCACCGCTCTCAAAGAGACCCGGGCTCGAATTCGAGTCCTCGGTGTGGAAGCAGCCGGGGCCGCTTCGCTGGCTCTCTCCCGCCGGGCAGGGCACAGGGTCACCCTGTCCCGGATTCACACCCTGGCGGACGGCATCGCCCTCAAGAGCGTGGGGCGACTGACCTATCCGATTCTCAAAAAGTACGTGGATGATGTGGTAACCGTTCGGGAAGATTCTATTGCCCGGGCCATCACTCTCTTACTGGAGCGTAAGAAGGTCGTTGTCGAGGGGGCTGGAGCCGTGCCTCTGGCCGCACTCCTGGAAGGAGTTCCCTCTCTGCGGGGAAAGAAGGTTGTATTGGTCTTAAGCGGGGGGAACATTGATATAACCCTGTTGGACCGGATTATCGAAAAGGGGCTGGTTACCTCCGGGCGGCTCATGCGCGTGGAAGTCGAATTGCAGGATGTCCCCGGAGCCCTCTCCGGTCTTACTCACTTAATCGCCGA
>DATEAK010000249.1:0-8393 GCA_035288405.1 bacterium
AGATGACCGCCAAGGCAAAGCAGCGGGAAAACGAGGTCGGCGGTCACCTTTACGGCGACCGAGAGGCGGGCGGGACTCAGGTCCTCCATGTCCTCAAGGAGAAGAACGAGAAATACGGGATTCGTCCCGTCGGTCCGCAGCTGTATCCCAAGCACAGGATTCCCGTTGGTCTCATGCTCAAAGATCTCTTTACCTTGCGCTGCGGGCTCCAGGGTAAGATTCGGGCGCTCTATCTGGCCGTCATTCATCCCAAGCGCCTGATCTACCGCTACTGGCCGTGGAGAAACGCGGCCTAG
Source organism: bacterium (assembly GCA_035288405.1). Taxonomy (GTDB): domain Bacteria; phylum JACPSX01; class JACPSX01; order JACPSX01; family JACPSX01; genus JACPSX01. Next base: position 297 of record DATEAK010000249.1, read on the forward strand.
AAGAAAGGATGATCCATGTCGAACGCTTCTGAGCTTTTTCCCCAACGGCGTCTAACCCGCCTGCCCGGCGGCTACATGGGCAAGATCCTGCGCGTCGATCTCACCACGGGGTCCATGAAAGATGAAAATCTGCCGGAAGAGCCTGTGCTGAGAAAATTCCTCGGCGGGCAGGCGCTGGCAACTTACATCCTGCTCAACGAATTGTCGCTGAAGGCGACGCCATACGGCCCGGAAAACAAGGTCGTCATGATGACCGGGCCGATCACCGGGACCGGCTTCACCCCCGGCGGAACGAAGGTCACCGCGGTCTATCTGAGCCCGCTGACCGATCACACCCTGGGGCGAGGCGCATCGAGCGGTTTCTGGCCTGTCTATCTCAAGGCGACCGGCTATGACGGAATCATCATCGAGGGCGCCGCTTCGAAGCCGACTTATCTATCCATCAACGATGGAGGAGCTGAGCTGCGCGATGCGGGCAGAGTGTGGGGCAAGGGAGCGAGAGAGACCGAGGATCTTCTCCGGCAAGAAGTTGGCATTAAGGACGCGAAAGTGATGTGCATCGGCCCGGCGGGGGAACATCTGGTTCACGGAGCAATGCTGTGCAACGACTATAATCACAACGCGGCCCACAGCGGCGGAGCGGTCTTCGGCTCGAAGAAACTGAAAGCCATTGTCGTTTACGGCACGGCCCGTCCCAGGCTCCATGACCGGGAGAAGCTGATTGACGCCGGCCTTCGGTGGCGCAAGACGCTGCAGGTTTATTCGGTGGAGGACAGAAAGGACGTGGGCTACGCCAGGCAACTGGGGGCGCTACCCAATTTGAACTTCCGCAGCACGCTTATCGCTGATCACAACCGCGGCTTCGATCAGAACCGCATTACGCAGCGGCCCTGCTTCCAATGCGCCCGCCTCTGCCCCTGGGACGTGGAGATTGGCGAAGGCCCCTTCCTGGGGAAGATCGGCCACTTCAACGGGGGCGCCGAATGGATGGACACCTTCTGGAACCTGGGCGTGAAAGGGAATGCGACTCTCTACCTCGCGGAACGGATCAATGATCTCGGCATCGAGTGCAGCCATTTCGCCTTCGGCGCTGGTGTCATGTTCGAAGCCTGGGAGAAAGGTCTCTTGGGTCCCGAGGATACCGACGGGCTGCGCTTAGAGTGGGGAAATGTGGAGGTGGTGGATCGGTTGCTAGAGATGGCTGCGCGCCGGGAGGGAAAGTGGGGCAACCTCCTGGCCGAAGGTCCTGTCGAGGTGGCTGAAGCCATCGGCGGCGATGCACCCAAGTGGGCGGTCCACACGAAGAAAGGGACTCCGGCCATGCACGACTGGCGACCCCACTTCGGCCAGATGCTGCGCGAGCTAGTGGCCAGCGGAGGCATGAAACCTCAGGGCGGTGGTACGGCGGACCCGCCTCCGGATCTCAGGTACCGTGAAAAGTGGGGCCCTCTGGACCGGGACGATCCCACCGGTTGGCCGTGGTCAAACGTACTGGCAGAGCAATACCGGCAGTTCTGCGGTCTCACCGGCGGCTGCTGGTTCGCTCAGATGCATCTCAAACCTGACGGCCTGAAGAGTATCGTAGATTCCTTTAATGCCACTACCGGGTGGGACTTCGATCTTGATGAGGCACTGGTAGCCGGTCACCGCAGTATGATTTTGCAGAGCATTTTCGGCACGCAGAGGGGCTGGATCGCGGAGCATGACTGGCAAGATGTGGGGCCGAGATTTTTGGAGCCGGTACCGGACGGAAAGTACAAAGGCTTCACCATCGCCAAATGGCTTCCCGATATGGTCTATGAATATTACCGTCTGTCCGGCAGGCATGAGAAATCCGGAAGGCCTTTTGTGGATACGCTGACCCAGCTCGGTCTCGAAGAGTTTAGGGAGTGGGCTCAACTCGATTAACCGGCAGGAAAAAAGATTAGGTGATAACAGCCTGCTTTTGAGCCTCGGCCACCGAGAATCCCGAAAATCACCGTAATGACCGCCTACCAGCCCGCCATTTTGGGCCGGAGAGTATCCGTCGGGTACGGTTAGGTCAACAAGAATCGATTATACTTCGATACGAGAGGTGGAAAACTGCCAATGATCCGGGTGACGGTTGATGTGGGAGGAACGTTTACGGACTGTCTCGTTTTGGGCGAGTCCGGAGAAATCTACGCGTTTAAGGCGCCGACAACTCCGGATGACCCGACCACAGGATTAATTCAGGTTCTAGACAAGGCAGCGAATCATTTTCATCTCGACCTGCCACGATTCCTGGCCAACGTAGGGCTCCTGATTGCCCATGGGACCACCCTTTCGACAAACGCTTTATTGACCGGCAAGATTGCCAAGGTGGGCATTTTAGCGACGGAGGGATTTCGGGATACCATTCAGGTCCGGAGGGGCTATAAGAACATTCGAGAATCTATGTTCAATGTGTTCGTCCCGCCTTACAGCGCTTTGGTACCCCGTTTCCTGAGACTGGGGATAAGGGAGCGGACGCTCTATACGGGGGAAATTTTTACTCCGCTCCATGAGGATGATGTCCACGCGGCGATAGCAAAGCTCAAGGCAGAGAAGGTAGAGGCCGTCGCCATTTGCTTCCTACATTCCTACATAAACCCTGAGCATGAGCGCAGAGCGGCTGAGATTTGCCGCCAGCAGATGAGCGGGACTTACGTGACCGCTTCCCATGAAGTTCTTCCGGTCTATCGTGAGTTCGAGCGTTTCAGCACTACAGTGGTCAGCGCTGCCATAGGTCCTATTACGGAGCATTATCTCAGAGCCCTTACCGGCAAGATGGAGGAACTCGGATTCCGCGGCGCTTTTTATCTTGTGCAGGGCGGGGGGCTTGTTCAAACCGTGGAGGAATCCATGCGTCGAGCCGTGTCGCTGATTGGCTCAGGCCCAGCGGCCGCTCCGGCGGGGGCTATCCGGTTGGGACAGATCAACGGCAGGAACAACCTTTTCTCCGTGGACATGGGTGGCACCAGTTTTGATGTCTGCCTGATCCGGCAAGGAAACATTCCCAACACGGATTTCAACTGGGTCGGCGAGGAACTGGTGGCCATGAAGATGGTCGATGTTCCCAGCGTCGGGGCGGGAGGGGGAAGCATCGCCTGGCTCAACTCCTTGGGGCTCTTGCAAGTGGGTCCTCAGAGCGCTGGAGCCGATCCAGGACCTGCCTGCTACGGGAAGGGGGGAGCCCAGCCCACGGTCACGGACGCGGACCTGGTTTTAGGATACATCCCGGCGGACTACTTTTTGGGAGGAGAAATTGCCCTCGGGACCAAGAATGCTGAAATTGCGATTCGGGCCGTGGCCGAGCCCCTGGGTCTCGACATACCCGCCGCTGCGATGACGATCTTTACCACAGTCAACTCCGTGATGGCCGACAAGATGGTTGAGATCTCCACCAAGCGAGGTTACGACGTACGGGACTTTGCCCTGGTGGTCGGCGGTGGCGCCGGCCCCGTTCACGGCGCTCATCTGGCTGAGCTTTTGGAGATTCCCACGGTGATCATCCCCCGCTATGCGGCCACCTACAGCGCCTTCGGGATGCTGAACATGGAGGTGGGGCGGGATTTTGCCCGCTCGGTTATTTCCCGCCGGAGCCTGCTGGATCTTGAACGGTTAAATGGGCTTTTTGCAGCGATGGAGATTGAAGCCCAGCAGGTTCTGGGGGAGATTGGGATCGCCTCCCGGGACATTGTGTTGAAGCGCTCGCTGGAGATGCGCTATTTGGGGCAGTTCCACGAGGTGGAGGTGAGCGAGGTCCCCAAGGGCACGATTGGTCCCCGGGAATTGGAGGAGATCGTGCAGGCCTTTCACCGCCGCCACCAGGATCTCTTTACGTTTAACATGCCCGAGCGGGAGGTGGAGTTCCTCAATGCCCGCCTGAAGGCCACGGCTCGGCAGGAACCCTTGCATCTAGCCGAGATTGCCCCGGCGACCGAGCCGTTAGATCGAGCCCTAAAGCGCCGGCGTCCCATGCTCTGGAGCCTGGCCCGGGGTTATGAAGAGACTCCCGTTTACGACGGCACCCGACTGGCCTGCGGGCACCGCGTCGAAGGACCGGCGATCATTGAGGAGCCCTTGACCACGGTGGTCATACCCGACTCCTTTGTGTGCACAGTGGACAGTGTAAAAAACTACATTTTAACCCGGAGGTAGAAGGCCATGGCCCCAGCTCGAGTCGATCCGATGACGTTGTCCACCGTGTGGCACTTCTTCCAGAACACCTGCAGGGAGATGCGCCACGTGATCGACCGCACAGCCCAGAACTACCTGATTGCTCAGCTCCACGACGTGTCCGTAGGGATCTGGGACGGCACGGGGCGCACCGTGGCGATCCCCATAGGTCTCTCGGTTCAGTACCTGGGGGGGAAGCTCTCCGTGGAGTACGTGCTGAACAAGTTCAAGGGGAACTTAAACCCCGGGGACGAGATCCTGGTCAACGACCCCTACCACGGCCACTGCTGCCACCTGCCCGATTGGGGGTTTTATCGTCCCATTTTTTACCAGGGAGAGCTTCTGTTCATTACCCTCTGTCGGGCCCACCAGATGGACACCGGGGGAGCCTATCCCGGAGGGTATTTCCCGAATGCTTACGACATCCACGCCGAGGGGCTGTGCATTCCAGGAACCAAGGTGATGGAGGGGGATAAAGAGCGGGAAGACGTGATGGAGTTGATCCTGAACAATGTGCGCTGGCCCCAGGGGACCCGGATCGACAACTACGCCCAGATTGCCGCCACCCTGCTGTGCGAGCAGCGCATCGTGGCCCTGCTGGACAAGTACGGCAAGGAGACCGTGCTTTCCTGCGTGGAGGAGATGATGGCGCGCACGGAGAGGGCGGTGCGATCTAGCATCGAGAAGATTCCCGACGGGACTTACTACGGAGAGGCAGCCACGGACGACGACGGCACGGAGCTCGATGTACAGGTCTGGGTGCGCTGCGAGGTCACTGTGAAGGGGGACACGCTCAAGGTGGATTTTTCCAAGAGCGACAAGCAGAGGAAGGGGTTTGTGAACTGTGTGTTCAATTCCACGTACGCCGATGCGCTCTGGGCCTTCTTCATGATCCTGGATCCTGCTTTGGGGGAGTACCATAACGAGGGGAGCTTGAGGCCCATCACGGTCGATGCGCCGCCGGGATCCGTGGTTAACGCTCAGTACCCGGCTACCGTCGGGGCTTCTCCCGTGAGCATGGGCAACCAGATCATTCAGGCGGTCCTCAACGCCATGTCCAAGGCGATTCCCGAGCGGGCCATCGGCTCGTGGGGAATGCGCTACGGGCACTACATTTTCGGCCAGGACCCCCGCACGAACGAGAAGTACGTGGTGACCACTTTTGATATGGACGGCGGGACCGGGGCGGTCCGGGGGTTCGACGGCTTTGACGGCCCCTGCTCCCTCGGTTCCCTCGGGACAGTCAACAAGGGGAATGTAGAGGAGTTGGAGATGCGATTCCCATGGAGATACGTACGCTGGGAATTTGTTTGTGATACCGCCGGAGCGGGCACGTGGCGTGGAGGTTCGGGGATGCACTGGGAGGTGGAGAATACGGGTGGGGAGGCGGGAATCGCCACGGGGAGTTCCGATGGGGAAGTCGTGCGTGGTCCCGGCGCCCTCGGTGGAGAACCGACCGGAAACTCCCGGGCTTTTCTCATCCGGAACGGTGAGAAGACGAGAATCCAGGGTCACCGGCTTTACCAGCTCAAACCGGGCGACGTCCTGCTAAAAATCACCGGAGGAGGCGCGGGCGTTGGTGATCCGACGGAGCGCGATGCCGAAAAGGTTCGCTGGGATGTGCTCAGCGGTATGATCAGTATTCAGAGCGCGCGGGATAGATACAAAGTAGCTCTCGATCCGGTATCACTCACCGTTGATACGGAAAAGACGAAAGCGATGAGGTCTCGGAGAGGCGAAATTTAAGGCAGGATTTCAGGCACCGGATTCACTGACGGGATTGTTTCGCCCGGGCTTTGATCCGGGGAGATCAGAAAGAGGAGGTTGTGAACATGAGAAAATGGTTTGAGAGAATCGGCGTTGTGTTGATTGCTTCATTTGTTGTGGCGGGCTTGGCATGGACTGCTGTCCCGCGTAGCGCCTCCCTGGCGACTCACGCGGTTGGAGGTCTTTACAACGCGATGGGAATGGGCATTGCCACGGTAGTAAGCCGCCACACCTCCATGATGGTCCGGGTCCAGCCTTTCGCGGGCCCTCCGGCCTGGCTTCCCTCGATGGACTCGGGGGAAACGGAGATGGGCGTATTGACCAGCGCAGATGCCGGCACATCCTACAAGGGGATCGTCCTTTACAAGAAACCCTTTAAGAATACCCGCATCCTCGTCGTCGGCGGCGCCCTGGAGCTTACCTTTTACGTCCCTAAAGATTTGGCCGTTGAGACTGTGGCGGATCTGAGGGGAAAGAGAATCCCCACCGATTACCCGGGAATTCCTATCGCGAAGCTCTCCACGGCTGCAGCCCTCGCCACTGCGGGGCTTACGTACAATGACATTGTAAGAGTCCCCGTCTCCGACTTGAGAGCTTCAACCCAGGCTTTCCTGGAGGGGAGAACGGATGCCGGCTGGACCTCGGTGGGGAGCCCGGATTCAGAGGAGGTCAACGCCCGCAAAGGTGGGGTGAGATTCATTTCCGTGATCGACACACCGGAAGGGGCCAGGAGAATGGCGGAGATTTACCCGGGGAGCTACCCGAGCATAGTCAAGGCGGGATCTGCGACGGGAATTGTAAAGGACACCGTGGTACTGACCAACGACATCTATCTGGTGGGCTCTAAGCATATGGGCGATGAGGCGGCCTATGAGGTCGTCAAGGCTCTGTGGAATTACAACCAGGAGCTGGGCACGGCCCATCCGGCTCTCAAGAAGTGGCGACGCGAGCGGATGGTCAGCAAAAATGCTTTCATCCCCTATCATCCCGGGGCGATCAAGCTCTTCCGAGAAGAGGGGATATGGAGCAAGGAGATGGAGGAGCTGCAGTCAAAGTTGCTGAGTCAGTAGACGGGCGCCTCAATTTGTAACTGCCGGACCGCAAGAAAACTTATTTTTCGAAGGCGGTCTTTAGCATGGCCGCCAGCTCGCCGCGCTCGTGCAGTTCGTGGACAATGTCGCAGCCGCCGACAAACTTACCGTCGACGTAGATCTGGGGAATCGTAGGCCAGTTGGAGTAGCGCTTGATCCCATCCCTGACCGCCGGATCTGCGAGCACGTCCTCGGTCTCAAACGGATAGCCATAGGATTGAAGAATCTCCACGACATGAGCGGAAAAGCCGCACTGGGGAAAGTTCGGATTCCCTTTCATGTAGAGCATGATCTTGTGATTCTTCACCTTCTCGCCAATCTTTGCCAATACTTCATCCGCCATATGCAGATCTCCTTTCCTATCTTTTCTCAAGACCCAAGACGTCGCCACTGCTCCGGAGTGTAGGTCTTCAAAGCCAACGCATGGATGCTTTCATTTCCAAGCGCTTCCCTAAGGGGCCCATAGACCATTTGATGCTGCTCCACCAAGCTTTTCCCTTCAAAGGAGGAAGAAACTACCAGGACCTGAAAGTGATCTCCACCTCCAGTGAAATCCTTAACCTCAATGGTAGAGCCAGGCAGGGCTTTCTCCAGGGTCGACTTTATTTCATCCGGGCTGATCATTTCAAATTAAGAATACTGACTCTGATGGCATCTTTCAAGGCCCCACAAGGCTAGACTCATTGAAATCAGACAACGGGCGTGAGGCAACGGGAAACAATTCCTTACCGCAGCCGCTGGCAAATGTCCATCCCTGCGCCGCAAGCCGCGCTGAAGTTGACATAACGCCACCTTATCGGATACTCTTCACCCTAAAATCACGATCCGGGGCTAGCCCGTCATCTTTGGTAACTCGCAAGCTTCCGCGCCCGGCGCTCCTAAAGGACCTCGGACATGGACCGTGTGAAATGGATTGAAACAACCTTGCGCCGGGCGTTTGCCCCGAGCCATCTCGCCGTTGAGGACGAAAGTGCACAGCACGCCGGCCACGCGGGTGCGGCGGCCGGCGGCGGCCACTTTCGGGTCCTCATCGTCTCGGAATCCTTCTGCGGCCAAGACC
>DATEAK010000250.1:0-5079 GCA_035288405.1 bacterium
CATAAGTCGAGTTGTAGGAGTCGTCATTTTGCGGGCTGGTGCCGGTGAAGTCGAAGGTGGCGTGGTCCCCCTCCTTGGTCATCTGGCAGCAAATCTGATAGACCTTTCCCCGCGTGTTGGAGGCCCCGTAGACCCGAGAGCGCCACACACCATCGGGAAGTGAGCACAGCCGATCTCGGGCCATTTTCTCGGAATCTTGCACGAGTTTCCGGCAGGCGCTCTCCACGAATTCTACACCGTGCTTGTCCACCAGCTGCATGAACCCCCGGGAGCACACATTGTTGGCGGCAATGCGGGACTTCAAGTCCAGGCCCACGTAATGGGGGTCGCGGCATTGCTGTGTGATGTTGTAGAAGATGTCGGGACGGAATTTCCCCTTCTCGACGATTTTCAACCCCGTGAAACGGATCCCCTCGTGGAAGATCTCGGTCGAAGCTCCTCGCATGAGCCCTCCCGTATCCGCCGTGTGGGTCATGCTCCCCGTCCAGCCCAGGCGCCGCCCCTGGTAGTAAATGGGCTTCACGATCATCTGGTCGTAGACATGGGTGGAGCATACGTAGGGATCGTTGAGGAAGAACTGGTCCCCGTCATAGATTCCGGGATCTTCCTCAAAAAGCTGCACGATTTTTCGGACTGCATCGGCGCAGCCGGCCGAAAAGCGCAGATGCCCGGAAGCGCTCAGAATCGTAGTTCCTTCCGGGTCGTAGAAAGCGCTCATGCACTCCCCCCCCTGAACCACGATGGGGGAAGCGGTCACGCGCTGCAGCGCGATGCGCCCCTCCTCGGCGATGTTGTGCAGGCGGTGGACGAACATCTCGTACTTGATCGGATCCACTTCGACGCCGACTGATACTTCCATCTTTCACTCCTCTCCTTAAAGGCGGATGACAATGTTGAGGTACTCGTCCACCTCGGCTTCCCGTTTGGGAGAAATCACCACAGTCGTAATCGGGGCCTCGACGATGGCCGGACCCTTGATCCGGTTACCCGGCCGCAGCCGCTGGTAATCATAAATGGCGGTTTCCATATAGTTCCGAACAGCTCCGCTGAAGTAGACGCGGCGCTGCCCCTTCAGCGCGGTCGATGCATCGGCTCCCGCCAGAGGAAACTTTTTCAACGAGGGCTTGGGCGTGGCGCCGATAATGTCCACGTGAATGGCAATGATTTCGCTGCCCGCCTGAGCAAAGCTGGCTCCCTCCCCATAGAGATCTTCGTAGCTGCGGTTAAAGAGGGTTTGGAGTTCAGCCACCCGCTCGGGGGTAAAGCGGTCGAAGGGACAAAGCACGGGCACATCGTTGACCTGCCTCTTGTAGCGCATGAAGAACGTGCGCCGGAAACTGACTTGGTCCCGCTTGAACCCTTCGCGCTCCATGGTGGTCATGAGCGCCCCTTCCATCTCATCGAGCTTCGCGTTCAGATCCGCGGGATCCGCGGGCATCCAGACCCTGTGGGTGTTCATCAGTGTGTGAATCACGTCCGCCGTGACAATTCCGAAGGCCGAGAACACCGCCGAGGTGGGAAAGATGTAGATGCGCTCGATGCCCAACTCCACGGCGTAGGCTTCTGCATGAACCGGGCCGGCCCCCCCGAAGGAGTAAATCACGTACTCTTCGGGCTCGTGCCCCGCCCGGACGACTTGCTTGCGGATCAGGTCGGACATTTTGCTGTTGATCACGTCGTAGATTCCGGCTGCCGCTTCCACAGTGGACAGGCCCAGAGGAACGGCGATCTGCTCCTCCATGGCCCGGGCCGCCTTCTCCCGGTTGAGCCTCTTTCTCCCCCCCAGGAAATAGTCGGGTTCGATGAGCCCCAGGAGCACGTTGGCATCGGTCACCGTGACCTCCTTGCCGCCTTCGTCATAGCAGACGGGACCCGGGCTCGCACCCGCGCTGCGCGGCCCCACCATCAGGCGGCCCGTGGAGGAATCCACGTAGGCGATGGTCCCTCCGCCGGCCCCGATGGATTCGATGTCGATCATGGGTTGCAAAATCCGGTAGCGCTGGGCAATGGGCTCACGGGCGTAGTGCCAGTACCCGTCGGTGAAAATTCCGACGTCGAAGCTGGTTCCCCCCATATCCGTGCTGATGACGTTGCCATGTCCCAGAAGAGAAGCCATGTAGGAGGTGGCAATCATGCCGCCGGCCGGCCCCGACTGCAAGTTGCCGACGGCAGTGACCTGATCCTTGTGAACAATCCCGCCGTTGGCCTGCATGACCATCAGGGTCCCCTCGAACCCCGACGTCTTCAACCGGTGATCCAGGCCGTCCACGTACTTCTGCACCAGGGGACCCAGGTAGCAATTAATGATGGCCGTGTTGGCACGGGCATATTCCCCGGCCACCGGCGAGAGCTGGTGGGAAAGCGTTACGTAGAGCCCGTTGCCGGGATACAGCTTGCGGATGAGATCCATCACAACGAGTTCATGAGCCGGATTGAGCCAAGAGAACAGAAGGCTCACGGCAATCGAGTCGACCTTTTCCTCTTCCACCAGGAAGCGCACCGCCTTCTCGGCATCTTCCCGATTGATAGGGATGAGGATCTGCCCTGCGAAATCGATACGCTCGCAAACCCCGCGGATGAGCCGCCTGGGGACAATGGGATCAGGCTTGGTCACCTTGGTGACATGCTTGATCTCCATTTCCGGGAGGCCGTCGGCACGGCCAATGGCCCGCATCACCAGTGTCGTATCCTCAAACCCCTTGGTGGTGATGAAGCCCACCTTCCCCCCGGAGCGCGTAATGAGCGCGTTTGTGGCCACTGTGGAACCCTGCTTGAACAGGCTGATCCTGCGTAGAAGTTCCCCAGGGGTTGTCCCCATGGACTTGGCCACCTCTTCCACCGCATTCAGAATCCCCTGGGAAAAATCGTGGGGGGTGGTTGCAGCCTTGTTCAGGAACAGCTCCCCGGTTCTGGTCAGGACGGTAATATCCGTAAAGGTCCCGCCCGTATCGATGCCGACCATATAATCCTTATTGCTCTCCAGTCCATTCGCCATTTTGCTCTCCCTGAATCGTTCTCTGCGTGATTCGACAAGCATGCCCTGAGCAACGTCGAAGGCTCACCACGAACAGGAAAACATCTACGACTTCAAGCCGGCTCCGTTCACCCTGAGTCCTTCGATTAAAGTGGTCCTGAAACTTTTCGCGCCGACCCTTCCTTCCACGGCCCGGTAGCCCAGCCGGCCCGAGATCTCCTCTGCTGTCTTCATACAGAGCTTTACGTAAACCTTGATCTTTTCCGGGGTCGCCTGACTGAAAGGCCCGGCAATCCCCACGGCTGCGGCCGTCTGACCCGAAAAATCCTGCATCGGGGCCGCCACCCCGAAGGTCTCGATTCGCCTCTGCCTCAAGTTCACCGCATAACCTTGCCGCCGAATGGCGGTCAGGTCCCGTCGCAGCCTTGCCGTATCCGTGACCGTGTAAGGCGTCAAGCGCTTCAGGCCCCGAGCGACAACCTGTCTTACGATCTCCTCGGGCTGATGAGCCAGGAGTACTTTTCCAATCGCCGTACAGTACGATGGGATGCGCTCCCCGATGGCGCTGCGCAGGTACAGAGCTTGGGGACCGTCGATCTTGTCCACATAGACACCGTCGAGGTTGTCGAATATAGCCAGGTGGACCGTATTCTGGCACTGATGGGCCAATTCCTCCAGACAAGGCCGGGCGATCCTGCGCAAGTCCATCCTGGCCATGAGCGAGCCGGCAACCTCCAGAACCTTCATTCCCAAGTGATACTTTCGACTCTCCCGGCTCTGTTCGACGTACCCTCGCTTCTGAAGGGTCGACAGGAAACGATACACATTGCTGTTCGGCAGCCCGAGTTTGCGGGCGATTTCCGTAACTCCGAGATCACCACCTACCGTTCCCAGGAGCTCGAGGATCTCCAGAGCTTTTTCCACGGTTTTGAGAGGTTGCGGTTCTTTGCGCTTTGTCATTTCACATAGTGGAATTAGAGTTCTCTATGAGAGATTCCTTGAATTTGGGAGTTCTGTCAATAGGGTAATTCCTCCAGAGTATTTTGTTCTTAGAACTTGAACAGCCTGGCGGCGTTCTCCCCCAGCATCTTGCGCTTATCCGAGTCTGAGACCCGCACTTGCTTTAAAGTCTCCACGGAATCGGGTAGGAAACGCGGCAGGACGGGGTAGTCGCTGCCCAGCAAGATGTGATCGACTCCCAGGTTCTCGGCAGCCAACTCCAGGTGGGAGCGTTTCCACCAAGCGGGAGCCGTGTCAAAAAAGAACTGACGGTTGATGATCTCTTCGTAGGGTTGATCTTCCACGCGGTACCATTTCACGTCCAACATCCTCTCCTTGATGATGAAAAAGGAGCCTCCAATATGCCCGTGCAGGAACTTGAGCTTTGGAAAATCCTTGGCCACCCCGTACAGGACCCGGGCGGCAACCAGGGTGTGATCCAGCAGCCGTCCCAGGGAGCGCGTTAACCCGTACTTTTCCAGGATGCTGTACTCGGTGGGATGAATCGCCGCGTGAAAGAAAATGGGGACGTCGAGTTCCTCGGCCTTTTTAAAGAAAGGGCGGTACGCTTCATCGTCGGGATACTTGCCGTCAAAGTTCGTAGTCAGCGTGGCCCCCTTGAGCCCCAGTTCCTTGATGGCCCGCTCGAGCTCCGCCACGGCCCCGTTCCCAAACGGCGGAACGTGGGCAAGCCCGATGAACCGGTGAGGGTACTTCGCCTGCAGCTCGGCCATGGCATCGTTGATCCGGGGAGCCATCTCCATCGTGTTCCACTGTTGCCAGCAGGCTGTGGACAGAACAGCCACATCGATACCGGCCGCATCCATCTCCTTGAGCTTCACTTGAATGTCGGTATAGCGCGGGTTCACGGTGAACAGATCCACGTCGCCCCTCATGATCCGAAGATATTCTCCATCCTTGATGGCGCTCTCTCCGGGTCTCAGATATTTCGGAATCTCATCAGCAACCTCGGGCGGGATCCAGTGATGATGCGCGTCGATAATCATCATTTCATTCCTCCACGTTTTTGGAAGCAGCCGGGGACAATTCGTCTCTATCCAGGGTCATAAAAACGCCCCTTATCCAATCCTCTCCCTCCCCGGAAG
>DATEAK010000251.1:0-4083 GCA_035288405.1 bacterium
GGTACGCAGTTCTGGGACACAAAGGCCTTTTGGGGGTGGCCGGACCTGCCGTGGGAGCCCCGGCTGCCGTGATGCTCGCCGAAAACCTGCTCGCCAATGGATGCCAAGGTCTTCTTATCATGGGCAGTTGTGGGTCCCTGGTCTCCAATCTGTCGACAGGTTCCCTTTTGATTTCCCGCGAGGCCCTAAGCGATGAGGGAACCTCACATCATTACCTACCCAATACCCGGTTATTTCCCGCAGACCCCGGGATGCGGGAAGTTTTAGAGGCAAGCTGCCGGGATCTTGAGGTCTTATTCCTGGGAGGACGTATTTGCACGACCGATGCACCTTACAGGGAGACCCCGGAGGTCCTCGCCCGTTACCGGAGCCAGGGAGGGGTGGCCGTCGACATGGAAACTTCTGCCTTGTTTGCCCTGGGAAAATTCCGCGGGGTACCAGCAGCCGCAATTCACGCCGTATCCGATGAGCTAAATGACAAGGGCTGGAACCGGGGCTTTAGAAAGAGGGGCTACCGGCAATCTAGAGAATCGGCCATTCATATCCTCTTCGAGTCCGCCAATAGCCTTCTCTGCACCCTGAAATCCCCCTAGTTTCCTCAAACTTCCTTAGTCTCAGCCCCAGGGAAGAGATGAAAAATTGACGGGACAAGTTCCCAAAGCTGATGCTAACCCATGAATTCCGGAGTCGGAATTACGCTAATTTCGAGTAGATCCTGGACAGCAACGACTCCTTCCACCTGCCTGACAACCTCCAGGATTTCCTCCTTAGATGCCTCCGAGAACACGGCCCCGGACATAGTGACCGTCCCGGACTGCGCAGCCACTGCCACCAGGGCCTTGTTCGTTCTTTCATTGGCAGCCAGCGTGGCTTTCACCAGACTGGCCAGGGCCAAATTCTCGATGATTTGTTGGGACTCCGATGTCTTCTGAAATTCGGGGCGGGAGACCATTCCCGAGATCTCCTCGACCGCCGAGGAAACCGAAATCCGATCCAGATTAATCACCATGTCGTAGAGGCTAGGGTCGTTCCAATCGATGTCGAACAGATAGCGCAAGCGCTGGGTCTTCTCCGCATCCTTCGCATGCACCTGCTTAGCAGCTTCTTCTGGAATCAAGCCTTGTTGAGTCACCAACCAATCAACTCTGCGTGCAATCGGGACAATGATCCGCACCTTGAGAACATGGGGAATCCCTCGCAACAATTGCTGGCCGCCTGACCCGTGGTAAACCATGTGGTCGCGGCGTGCGAGTTCGCACATGGCGGCCTGAATGAAGATCAGATAATTTCTCCGGCTCCGAGTGAACCGTTCCCAGATTCCAGGTGTCTCTTCCAGCACTTGGGTCAGTTTGCTCCCGGAAATACGAAAGCGCTTGGCTGCCTCTTCGATCAATTCGGGCTCAAAACAGCGGTAACCCAGTCTTTCAGCCACCTGTTGAGCTACGATTTGCCCCTCCGGTTCGCTCCCCTTCGAAATCGTGATGATTGACATAGCCACCTCCCCCAGGAATCCCGGTTGAAAATCTGATCCCCTTTTGGTTATATACCTTAAAAGAGGATGCCCCAACAATGAAATTGTCTTATTCTTCTTCGCCACGTCCCTGCGGCCGGTCCCGAAGAATCAGGATCCGCCCGTGAGATTTCAGATCTTGGGAAAATCCCGACTCACGCTGCCCTGGATCCCGACGATATTTTCCTTCCTACTTCTTCTCCAGCCTATTGGCCTTGGTGCTGAGCCGGGCTGGCGGACTTTGGGGGAAGGCCTGGAAATGCAAATTGTCAAGCCGAGAGGGGAGAAGACGAATCCACCTCTGACAGTCACCCTCCTGCGAATTTCTCCCCGTTATTACGATCTCAAGGTCATTCATGCCTTGGACTTCGGCCAGCAGGCCAGCACGGTTCGGCCGTTGGCAGAAGCCAGCGGAGCCGTCGGAGCGATTAATGGAGGTTTCTTCTACCCGGATCTCCGTCCTCTGGGTTTGGTTATTGCCAGGGGGAAGCCCAGGTTTCCTCTGAAAAAGCGGGCTCATCCCTTGTACGAGGGGATTTTTCTTACGAAGGATGGGAAATCTCATATAATTGGTCTTGGTGAGGTTGGTCTGAAAGGACCGCAGGAAGCGATTCAGTCGGGCCCCTTGCTGGTGAGGGGCGGTCAACTCGCCCCAGGGATCGATTCCACCAACCAGGCTCGGCATGCACGGTCTGCGATCGGAATTGACCGGAAACAAAATATCATTCTAATTGCCTCCGGTGGAGGAGAGGATGCTTTTACGTTAGCCGAACTGGCCCATTTCCTATTGCCTTCAGGTCGTGACTCCTGGGGATGCGAAGATGCTCTGAACCTAGACGGAGGAAATTCGACACAGCTCTACCTGCAGGCGAAGGGAGGGACCATTGACATAAAAGGCATCTCTCAGATCCCCGTCGCTTTGGGAATTTTCCGAAAGACCGACCCGGAGATTTCCAGGTGAACCTCCTCTTAGATCCAATGGCCTCGATACTGGCTGCCGTTATCTCTATCCCCCAAGAACAAATCCACCTTATCCTGTACCTTTGGAAAGAAGGTTACCGGAACCCCTTCATCGCTCGCTACCGTAAGGAATGGACCGGAGGATTGGGAGAAAAAGAACTCGATGAGCTCCAGGAACTCTACGAACACCAAGTGGACGAGGCGAACCGGAAAAAAGAGTTGCGCAGCTGGGCCTGCCCAGAGAAGGCAGAGACTGTCGGCCTCTCGGAATTCTTTAGCCGCGCCAGCGTTCGGGAAATCCAATCCTTGGGACCCCTTCTGAAGCATCTGGTTGAGAGTGGTACATGGATTTCTAGCCCGACTCAGCTCCACGGACTCCCCACCGAAACTGGACAACTACAGTCAACCTCAGAGGGAAATCCCCCACTTCCTCACCATCCGAGCCCAGAGTCATGGGACCGGCTTGCCTTCTCCATCGCCAGAAACCTGGATCTCTTCCGAACTCTCATCGATACGGCGTGCAGAGAAGGAGAGTCCCTTCTCTCCAAAGTCGAAGGGGTCTCCACCCTGCCCGCTCGTTTCACCGCCTGGGTGGGCCGCTCAACGCCAATCGCTCGGACCCCAGCTGAAGCTGTGCTCCTCAGCCTCTTCGCCGAAGAACAGAATTTGGGAAGCTGGATTCTAAAACTCCCTTTATACCGGTTGGCCGCCCACATCGAAGAGGCATATCCAGAGCTTCGCCGCTTCGAAGCCGGCCAAGAAGCCGCCGCCAAAATTCTTAACTCCCACCTCCTTGAGCCGATTACACTGGCCCTTAAAGATAAAATGCTGGAACAAGCCCAGAAGGAATGGATCGATCTACAATCCCAGTCCTTTCAAAATCTCCTGATTCAAACCAAGGGTACCTGCGGGAAGATCGCCGGCATTCACCCCGATTTTCGCAGCGGCTGTACCGTTGCCGTCATTGACGAAAGCGGCGCCCTATGTGATCAGGCTCTCTTGAGGCCCCACGAATCACTCAAACAACGGGAAGCCTCCAGGGGCTATCTGGCCGAGCTGATCCAGCGGCACGGTATCTCTCTGGTGGCTATCGGTAACGGACCTGCTCATCAGGACATGGAAGCGTTGCTCGCAGAAGCGATAGACATGCTGGGAAGATCGGCGTCAAGACCGGAACAAGTGGTGATTTCAGAGGCGGGGGGGATCTCCTCCCAAGAGAAAGAACCCGATGGAGCCGTCTCTCAAAATCCCAATGTGGCCCTGGCCCTTACCGTCGCCAGGCGCTCTCAAAATCCGCTTGCCGAACTGGTAAAAACAGATCCGGTGCTTCTGGTAAATTCGAGAATCCTGCCACCGGCTGGTATCGAGAAGCTCCACAAGAGACTGATTCGAGTGCTCACTTCCCATGTAAGCTCCGCTCGAATCGACCTTAATAAAGCTCCATCTTCTCTGCTCCAGTACGTTTGTGGCCTAGATAAAGCCAGCGCCCGAAGACTTGTCGAACATCGCAAGACCCGCGGCCTATTTTTCTCCCGGATGGACCTCCTGGAGATCCCGGGATTCCGAGGACAGGTTTTTGAGCAGGCAGCGGGATTCCTCTACCTCCCGGACGG
>DATEAK010000252.1:0-2264 GCA_035288405.1 bacterium
CAGCATTCAGTGATCAGCCTGAGATCCGGAAAGAGAAATGAATCTAGAGACTTCGGCCCTTCTGAAGCTGAAGGCTGAGAGCTGATCGCTATTTTTAGTCTCCTCGACAGCCGATAAGAGATTCTGTAGAGTGGGACGGGGAGGTACGTCGTGACCAGTGGGTTTTTCTCAAGTCCAAGGCCGAGAATTTTCGGGCACCGGGGTGCTGCGGGGGAGTTTCCGGAGAATACGCTGCTGTCCTTTGAACGTGCTTTGGAGTGCGGAGCTACCTGCCTGGAGACGGATATCCACGCCAGCCGCGACGGCCACCTGGTCTTGTTTCACGACGAGAGCTTGGAGAGGACTACGAACGGTCGTGGCCTCTTGAAGGAATGCACGCTCGCTGAACTGAAATCTCTGGATGCCGGATACCGGTTTCGTCCGGACAGAGGGGCGAGCCACCCCTTCCGAGGTGTCGGGCTCAGAATTCCGACCCTGGAAGAGTTTTTCTCTCGTTTCCCTGGCGTCAAGGTAACTCTGGAAATGAAACAGGCGGAGCCCGCCGTTGAAAAGCAACTGCTGGAGCTGACCGCTCGCCTGGGGCGCCTGGAGGATGTATTGATTGCCAGCGAGCATGACGTTATCATGAAACGAGTCCGGCGGCTGCGGGCCGACGTGGCCACGAGCTTTTCCTCCATCGAAGTTGCCGCTTTTCTGGGGAAGAGGAAACTTTCCCCGTCTTCTCCGTACGCTCCGCCGGGCCAAGCCCTACAGGTCCCGGCCCAATGGAAAGGCGTTCCTCTGGTTACCGAGCCCTTCATAAGAGCAGCTCACGACCTCTGCATTGAGGTTCATGTCTGGACGGTCAACGAGGCTGTCGAGATGGAGAAACTTTTGGACTTAGGGGTGGACGGGATCATGACCGATTTTCCCGGCCGTCTGGCAGCACTTCTCAGGTCTCGCCCTCTCCAGAAGAAATCCAATTGCCCCTTTTAACATAGGAGAAACACAGCAAATGCCCCTGGAATTTTCCTCTCAACAGGAAGCTCTCGACGATGCGATCATGCATCTCATCGACCGTCTGGGAGGGTCCCCGAATTCCGACCTGATCAAGGAGATGATCATCACGGCCCTGCGGTTCGCCCAGGACAAGGCCACCCGCGGAGATCTCAAAATTGTCAATTCGGCCCTACGCGAGCTGCGCTATGCGTTTAAGACCTTCCAGCCCTTCCGTCATTACCGCAAAGTGAGCATTTTCGGATCGGCCCGCATCCATGAAGGAGACCCGGCATTCGAAATGGCCCAGGAATTTGCCCGGCAGATCCGTGAAAAAGGCTTCATGGTGATCACCGGAGCGGGAGAGGGGATTATGAAAGCGGGCCATCTGGGCGCAGGACCCGAGTACAGCTTCGGAGTCAACATCAGGCTTCCGTTCGAGCAAGCGGCGAACGAAATCATACAGAGGGATCCCAAGCTGGTTACGTTCAAGTACTTTTTTACCCGCAAGCTGGTCTTCGTGAAAGAGGCGGATGCCTTTGCCATGTTCCCGGGAGGCTTCGGCACTCACGATGAGGGCTATGAGGTTTTGACCCTACTGCAAACAGGCAAGAGCGACCCCATGCCGATCGTGTTTATCGATGTCCCCGGCGCGGATTATTGGAAGCGCTGGCGGGATTTTGTCGAAGAATGGCTGGTCAGGCGCGGACTTATATCCGCTCAGGATATGCATCTTTTTCGAGTGACTGACCGCATTGAAGAAGCCGTAGAGGAGATTTCCAGCTTCTACAGAAACTATCACTCCTCACGATACGTGGACGGAGTTCTGGTGATTCGCCTGCAGCGACCCCCGAGTCTGGAAGGCTTGAGGAAACTCAACCTGGAATTCCAGGACTTGTTGACGCAGGGGGAAATTCTAGCCAGTGATCCTCTGCCGGCCGAAGCCAATGAGCCGGAGATCGCCCAACTTCCCCGGTTGCTCCTCCACTTCAACCGCCAAGATTTCGGGCGGCTGAGGCAGCTGATTGATGCCTTGAACAAGTTCTAGGGTTCTGCTTCTGGGATGCCAATAGAGAAGCCGGAAATTCCAAGAACTCAATCTATGATATACTTTTGGTCGTTTTCTGGTACTAGAAGACCGGGTTACCACGAAGCTTCTTCCAAGAAAGGGGTTGATGCGTATGGGGAGTGTCATCAAGAAACGCCGAAAGAAGATGCGTAAACACAAGCACAAGAAACTCATGGAAAAGCAGCGCCACAAGAAGAAAAAGTAATCGGCTTTGGAAGTT
>DATEAK010000253.1:0-4151 GCA_035288405.1 bacterium
CGTCGTCGTGGACGACGACGTGGACCCCACGGACTTGAACCAGGTCGTCTGGGCTATGACCACTCGCTGCCATCCGGCTTCCGATGTGGACATCTTGCGCCAGACCTGGTCGACCTATCTGGATCCCACCTTGAATCCTCCGGAGCTCCGGCCTTACGGCTCCAAGGCGATCGTCAACGCCTGCATGGAGCATCGCTACTTGAAGAGCTTCTCCAAGAGGACCCGGCTGCGCCAGGACGTTTACGAACGTCTGAAGTCCCGCTGGAGTTCCTTGGGGCTTAAGGGAAAACCGCCGGAAATCCGGATTTTCGAGACGTTTGAATCCCACTCCGAAGCCCCCCACGGGAAGCTTCCGGAGGGAATCGAGGGCATGTAAGGAAAGAAGCGCCCGGTAGCGGTTTTTTTCAGGTGTGACCTGAGGAGGGATCCCAAGATGGCAAATCAAATTCCTCTGCTCCCGACGACCGTGGTCGGCAGTTATGCGCTGCCGGCCTGGCTGCACACGGCCGATGAAAAAATCAGTAGCAACGCATATGGGCCGACGGACATCCAGGAGACACTGGATGATGCCGTGATGATGGCGGTCCGGGATCAGGAAGAAGCCGGCATCGACATCATCAGCGACGGGGAAATGAAGCGCCGGGGGTTTGTGCAATCTCTTTTCCGGCGCATCTCGAACCTGAAAGACCTGGGCCCTCCGCGGAAAGTGGGGGAGAGCGGGCTGGATATGGAGCCCTCCTTCCAGGTCATGGGAAAGGTAGATTTGCCGGCGGGCCTCGGGATTGTGGAGGAGTTTCGTTTCCTGAAAACGAAGACGATGAAGCTCGTGAAGGTGACGCTGCCAAGCCCGCTGGCCCTCACTCCCTGGATCATTCCGGGGGCCGGCTACCGCAACCGGCTGGAAATTTCTCTGGACCTGATCTCCCCGATTCGAGCCGAAATCAAGGCCCTGGCCGCTGCGGGTGCCGACTTCATCCAGATCGACACTCCGAACCAGCCTGGGGTGGATGGAAGCTATGAGTCTGCCCGGGACATGGTGGATGTGTTTAATGCCTGCGTCGAGGGGGTCACGGGGGTTAAGTTCGCCCTCCACCTCTGTTTTGGCACCCACAAAAAGGTGCCTTACTCGAAGAGGTCCTACGACCCCTTCTTCCCCATACTGCTGGAGGCCAAGGCGGAGCAGTTTGTGTTGGAGTTCGCGAACCGCGAGATGGCCGAAATCGATCGCCTCAAGGACTGGCTGCAAGGACGCGAGCTGGGTGCCGGCGTCATCGATATCCGCAACTACTACCTTGAGACCCCCGAGGACGTGGCGGCCATGATCCGGCGCTGTCTCCAATTTGTGCCGGCGGACAAGTTGTATTTGAACCCGGATTGCGGTATGCGGCGGACAGCCCGCTGGCTGGCCCGCAAGAAGCTGCACGCTTTGGTGCAGGGCGCGATGATCGTGCGCAGGGAACTGACGGGCAGGTGAGTTGGTTCGGAGTTCTCGGGGTGGCCCCCGCAAAACTTCCTGTGCGGACACGCAGACAGGTAAGTCGCCCTACGGGGCACACCCGGTCTCCCGGAAGAAGTGTATCGTCCTAATTGTGTTGGAAATTTCCTCCATGTAGGGGCACCCCTGAGTGGGTGCCCTCTGTCGCTGGCTGATAGCTGACATTTGTGACGGGTTGCGATCGTGTCTGGGGGTTTGATATACTTTCCCAATACGCCCGTGAGACATTTACGATATCCGGGAGGACAAGCGGTCCGTTCAGAGTTTGCACGGCGTTTGTGGCAGGAAGGGCGATTTCCCTTTTCGTCTGAATGATAATCCTGAGGTGAGACTGGTGGCACGAGCCCTTATAGAGCGTGAAAGCGGTTGGAGAGCATTTTACGATCAGAATCGTCCCCGCATTCGCGCGGTACTCTCCATTCTCGCGGGGTTTGCCCTGTGGGAAATCGTGGCGGAGAAGATCATCACCAACCGTCTGATCATTGTCCCCTTTTCCGCGGTGATGAAGGCCCTGTGGAAGTTGGCCATAACCGGAGAGCTCTGGCACCATTTTTACGTGAGCGCTGCGGAGTTCGTTCTGGGATTTTTTCTGGCGGCGGCCGTGGGAATCTTTCTGGGTTTCCTGATGGGAACAAACACCTGGTTCCGTGAATCCCTGGAACCTCTGGTTTCGGCTTTGTACGCAACTCCTCTGGTGGCGCTCATTCCTTTCTACATTCTCCTGTTCGGTATTTACATGGCCTCCAGGGTGGCGCTGGTTTTTACTGTGTCGGTCTTCCCCATCCTGATCAGCACCTCCGCAGGACTTCTCTCCGTGGATCGAAATCTACTGGAAGTAGCCTCTTCGTTTAGTGCCACTCGCAAGCAGGTCTTCTTCAAGATTCAAATCCCGGCGGCTCTGCCTTTCATTGTCAGCGGTCTGCGGCTGGGTGTGGGGCGGGCTCTTACCGGCGTCGTGGTTGGAGAGCTCTTCTTCGCCACGGCGGGCTTGGGATACATGATCTCCATTGCCGGGCAGACCTTTGACACGCCGATGCTGTTCGTGGGAGTCCTCATCTTTGCTTTGGCCGGGGTGTTGGCGATCGGTCTCCTGCAAAAGCTGGAGAAGCGCATGGCACCCTGGCGAACATGATCGGGTTTTTTGCAGCATTGGGAGGTAAGGGCGATCGGATCGGAAGGACAGGAACAGAGAAACCTTAACTGAAGTGGAAGAGGGAGGGAAAAATGAAACGATGTCTGTCAATCCTGGCGAGTGTGATCCTGTGCACCCTGGCGATTCTGGGGATGGGCTTGGCTCCGGCGGATGCCCAGGGGCTCAAGAAGATCAAGCACGGCTACATTGCCGAACCCGGATACTACTGGGACGTCTTTGCAGCCCAGGACCTGGGCTATTTCAAGACCGAGGGTTTGGATGTGGAATCCACGCGATTTGATGTCACTTCCCAGGGGGTGACGGCGCTGGTAACGGGAGCGGTGAATCTGGCCAGCGTGACCCCGGATGTGGCGATGCTGGCCACCATCAAAGGCCAAGGCGACGTCGTTCTTGTGAGTAACGAAGTTCGCCTGCCCACCTGGGATTTCATGGTCCAGCCGGAAATTAAGTCTTATGTAGAAATGAAGGGGAAGATCATCGGAGTATCTCAGCTCCAGTCGGCCAGCACCCTCAATTTGCGCCAGCTCCTGCGCAAGAATGGCCTCAAGGATAACGACTACACGGTTCTCCAGGTCGGCGGCACGAGCAAGCGCTATGCGGCCCTCAAATCCAAGCAGATTGCCGGAGCTTTGATCACGGAGCCGGTCAATTTTGAGGCCATGGACGCCGGATATCGTAAGCTCGGCGGAGTTTATGAGGCCTCCGTGGTTCCCAGCGTCGTGTTCACTGTGACCCGTTCCTGGGCCAATGCCAATGAGAAAACCGTAGTTGGACTGCTGCGCGCGATCTACAAGGCCCAAGACTGGATCAATGACATCCGGAACAAGAAAGCGGCCGTGGATCTCATGGTGAATCTGAGCAAGGCTCAGAGGACGTCCGTTGAGAGGACCTATGACAAGTACGTAAAAGAGCTAAAAGTGTACAACCGGGGGGAAATTAACGCCGAGATCATCAAATCGACGCTGGAGGACATGGCGGAGATCAAGGCGATCTCCATGCCGATTCCCGACCCCAACAAATTCTTGGATCTGAGCTTCCGCCAGAAGGCCCTGGCGAAATAAAGAGGGAGTGAGCCGGTCCCGGGGAGCATTCTCCCGGGACCGGCGATTCGGAGCGTAATGGGATGGCAATCGAGCAATCCCGGGAAGACTTCGCAAAGAGTACGGGATTTCCCCAAGCCGACCGGCAAAGTTTCTACACCCGGAACCGGGCCAATCTTCGCGGCGGCCTGACGTTTGCCTGGGTCATTGTCTTGTGGGAAGTGGTGGCTCGCTACGGGGTCCGCGACGAGCGGCTTTTTGCTCCGTTCAGCAAAGTCATCGTGATGCTGGCGAAGCTTTTTCTGACCGGGGAGATCTGGAAGCACCTCGCCGTCAGCGGCTATGAGTTTGCCGTCGGGTTCCTGCTGGCCTCCTTTGCAGGGGTGATCGTCGGATTCTTGATGGGGACGGTAAGAATGATCCGGGAGTATCTGGATCCGTGGATGAGCGCTCTCTACTCGGC